>JBKJHR010000017.1:0-7628 GCA_046598695.1 Kapaibacterium sp. (SeqCode) | reverse complement strand
GTTTGGCAGATCAGGAGATCAAACGATTAAATGCCAAACCGAGACTCTTCACGAGTTCGATATTCCTGAGTGATTCTGTCGTTGAGCCAGCAAGAGCATTGGTCTCGGCAACGATAGTCTTTTGCACCTTCTTTACCTTACGGCTCAAGAATGAACTGAGCGTACCAATGATCGGGATCATCACAAAATAGACCGGAGCGATGAACCAACTGATCGTCGTCAAATATACCGTCACAAAGATCACACCGATGAGGACAGTGAAGACAAAGCTGATGGCATTTTGTATGAGCTTTTCAATATCCGTCCTTACTTGACGGAGTTTACCAAGAGTTTCGCCGCTTCGTTGATCTTCGAAGACCGAGTACGGGAGTAAGAGTGAATGCTCCAGACCCTCTGTATAGACCTGCGCACCAAGACGTTGGGTGATAACGTTGATAAAATAATCCTGAAAATTTTTCGCAATGCGCGAGACCATCGCAAAGCCCATCCCGAGAAGGAGGAGTTTACCTACGCCAATGATAAATTCTTCTGAGGTGTACGATTTTGGTTTTGATACAAAATTATCAATGATATGGCGCAAAACGATCGGATCGAGCAACGAGAAGATCTGATTGATCGCCGCCAATAATAAGGCAAGCAAGACCAAACCTCTATATTGCTTCAGATAAGAAAAAAGAATCTTCATGCGTATCGAAATATATTATACAGTTTGCAACACAACCGAAAGCGAGACTACGGAGATAACTATCCAAAGTAACACGCCAAATATCAATGGTTTTACTCCGACAGACTTCAACACAGAACGTGATAATCCCGCACCGATCAAGAACAGCGTTACCGTCAACCCTTTCTTTGCGATCTCAACAATTGTCGGCGCAATATCTGCGACAGCAGGGATATATGTACGCGCCACAGAAGCTAAGACGAATAAGAAGATAAAATATGGTATATTGATCTTCTTTGATTTCGTCTTGAAAAGAAATGCCGTTCCCAGAGCAACAGGAATGATCCAAAGAGCACGCGCAAGCTTGACGGTCGTTGCTATCTGCAAAGCCTCAGCACCATATTTCGTTGCCGCACCAACGACTGAGCTTGTATCATGTATCGCTATTGCCGCCCAGATGCCGAATTGCTGCTGTGTCATATCCAGCGCATGACCAATGATGGGGAAAAGCATGAGAGCGATGGAATTCAGGATAAAGACCGTACCAAGCGAAACCGACATCTCATTCGCATCCGCTTCCACCACAGGACCAACAGCCGCTATTGCGCTTCCGCCGCATATCGCCGTACCACTGGAGATAAGATGTGCGAGTTTTCGAGGCAAGCCCATCCATTTGCCAACGAAGTAACCGAGTGTGAGCGTACCGAAGATCGTCACGACGGTAAAGAGGAATCCCGTCTTCCCTGCCGCAACGATGGAATCCAAATTCATCCCGAAACCCAAACCGACAACACAGACCTGCAAGAGTATCTTTGTTGCCTTTGCATTATATTTGACGAAAGGATGCCCCATCGTCAGCGCGATCACCAAACCCATTGCAAGCGCGATCGGCGGCGAGACGAACGGGAAGAAACAAAGTACGAGTGCAAGAAGAAAAACCGCTTGACGCAAAGAATTCGTCATCAATAATATAGGTGAACATGTTCAGGCGAACAGAACTTTGAAGGGGGGTGATTAGTTGCCCATGCGTGTTAACCAAGTAGTGAATCAGATTGACCGTTACCGTCATTCTGAACACAGGATTTTGCAGTTTGATATTACTATGCGCTAAACTGTTTTCCTCATTTCGTTGTAGTTTTGTTTCTACACTTATTACGCATGTCAGAAAACTATCAAGTAACAGCCCGCAAGTGGCGTCCGCAGAAATTCGATGAAGTCGTCGGGCAAGATCATGTGACCCGAACGCTGAAGAATGCGATCCGCGAGAATCGCCTTGCTCATGCCTATCTCTTCACCGGTCAGCGCGGTTGCGGTAAGACGACCGTTGCACGTATCCTCGCCAAGGCGATCAATTGCCCGAATGCCGAAAAGAACGGCTACGAGCCATGTAATGAATGCGAAATATGCAAGGCGATCACTGCCGGAACGTCAATGGACGTCTCAGAAATTGACGGTGCATCGAATAACAGCGTAGATGATGTCCGCGCCATGCGCGATAACGTCAAGTATCCGCCTCTCAACGGGAAGTATCGCATCGTGATCATCGATGAGGTACACATGCTCTCCACCCAAGCATTTAATGCTCTGCTCAAGACGCTTGAAGAACCTCCTCGCCATCTCGTCTTTATCTTTGCGACAACAGAAGTGCAGAAGGTACTTCCGACGATCCTCTCGAGAACGCAGCGATATGATTTCCGCAGAATGCAGATCGAGGAGATCATCACGCATCTACGCCTCATCGCCAATGCCGATAAGATCACGACCGATGAAGATGCACTGCTCCTGATTGCACGCAAGGCAGATGGCTCAATGCGCGATGCGCAAAGCGTCTTCGATCAAGCGATCGCATTTACCGGAGGAAAACTTTCCGCCGCAACGCTTGGCGAAGCATTGAACCTCATAGATAATGATTTCTTCTTTTCGGTAAGCGATGCTATTATCGCAAGCGAAACCAATAAAGCATTTTCCTTGGCGTTTGATGTCGTCACCAGAGGCTATGACATTGAAGAATTTCTTGGCGGATTGCTCGACCATTTCCGCAACTTCATGACCGTCGTCGTAACAAAGAAGCCTTCCTTACTTGAAGTATCCAAGCAACATCAGGAGAGATATACAGCAGATAGTGGCAATTTCTCCGAAGGCGATCTGCTCCGCTTGGTCCGTATCGGTTTCCGAGCCATTGAGCAACTCAAAAGCGCACCAAGCCCACGCATGGTTTTGGAATTAGCATTAGTGGAGATGACGCTCATCGAACGAGCGGTAGATATCCGAGCATTGGTGGAAGAATTGAGATCATTGAAGGGCGCAACCAACGAATTGCCAACTGCTACGCCAGCACCACGAGGTACCCCAACAAGTACTCCACGCACTGCGACCCCAACTCCACCCGCACGAGCAACCAAGAGCGAAACCTCTGCGGCTCCTATCGCAACGGCAACAATGTCATCTGAACCTATTGATGCGGATGAAGTGATGTCACGCCGTGATGAGTGCAAGGAATTCCTCTCATCGAGAAGTGTACCCTTTATGTTGGTATCGGAAGATGTAGATTTCAAAGAGGTCAAAGGATCGCAGGTTATCTTCGCTATATCGAAGAATCATACATCGGAAACACTCTCCAGACATAAAGAGAACCTGACGAATCTTCTGAAGGAATTTTACGTAAACTCTGGGCTATCCTTCGACGTACTGAAGGTAGAGAGATCGGCAATGCCAAAACCAACGCAGACTTCGCACGCTCCGAAAACTCCCAACGGAGCCAACAAAGCGAATGCCTCTGCCGGTGAGCGCGAAACTGCGCAGGCAATGACGATAGATGACGGCGTTGAGCGCAGTCCGTTTGAATTGGCACTGATAAGCGAACTTGGCGCAGTGCCAGTCTAAGCAAAAGCGAACCTTTTTGCCGTCGTATCTATTATTATATATTGTTCTACGCAATTTACATTTTACACATTCATACTCCTATGAAACGTTCACTTTCTTTGTGTGCAGTGGCAATCGTCCTTGCCGCAGTGCTGTTCGGTTCTAATACATTCCACGTCGGTTCGGCGGTTGCAGGGTTCTTCACCCCAGTGGATACTTCGAAGGGTCCGAAGATCAGCTTCAATGAGGAAGTTCATGAGTTCGGCAAGATCGAACAGAACACCAATGCTGAGACCAATTTTATCATCAAGAATATCGGTACTGATACGCTTGAAATTTTCAGTGCAAGCCCATCGTGCGGATGTACAGCCGCTGTTCTCGATAATAAGAGAATTGCCCCGGGTGCCTCATCTCGTTTGCACATTACCTTCGACCCACACAACAAGGCTGAGGGTCCCGTCATTAAGACGATCACGGTTGTATCGAATGCCGTAAATGGTGCACAGCGCACACTTCGCATTCAGGGCGAGATCTTCAAGTCAAAGACAGCACATAAAGGCGACATGATGTCTATTCAGCACGTCTTTGAAGGTGATTGCGCAAGTTGCCACGTCGAAAAGGGTAAGGGCGAACTTGGTGCAAAGCTCTTCGAGGCTGATTGCGCTATCTGCCACGGCTCGAAGGCTGATAACAAGCCCGGTGTGGACATCGCAAGCGACGACATGATGAACCATGACGAGAAGAGCTGGAAGAAGATCATCACCGATGGTATGCCCAACTCCAATATGCCTGCATTTGGTTTGAAGTCGAAGGGACCTCTCAACGAAGAAGAGATCGCATCGCTCGTTGATTACCTCAAAGCATTCAAGAAGAACTTGATGCGAGAGAAGCAGATGAAGAGCATGGCTCCGGCTGGTTCAACGAACTAAGTTCTGATCTATTTTGCGGATAAAGCCTCGGCATCACCGAGGCTTTATTATATTTGAGCGTCATATTTGCGACACGCGCTCATCATATCGCTTCTTTGGGCATATTCTTCAATAGGATTTGCACAAAATATTCTCCCCCTTTCTGCCAGAGATGCATCTCTCGGCGGAGCAGACATTGCTTCCTTCACATCAAATTCACTCAGCGGGAATCCAGCTACATCAGCCTCTGATTCAGCGAAGCCACTATATCTCTTCGCATCCTATGCACCTGAACGGCAGAACATCCCATCCGCCAATCAACTTTCGGCAGGCTTTGCATACTATTCGCATCTAACGTCCTCTTCATTCTCTATCGGCTTCTCACGGCTTGCCTACGAAGAAATATATAGCGACCAAGTCGCCACGTTTACTGCAAATCATCGATTCGATCTTGATAGCGGCAGAAGTGCATCGGTCGGTTTACAAATACGATATGAAAGTGTTGCCTTCACACCAAGCTACCCAACTGTTCATTTTTTCATAGCTGATCTGGGATTGCGATTTGCTTTGACAAAGGAATTCTCTATCGGTGCTGATGCAATGAATATCTTAGGAAGCAACATCACACTTGAAAGTGGCGAGAAGGAAGAGATACGCAGAACATTTGATATTGGTATAGCCTTCTCACCACACGAGACTGGCGTTTCGCTCTTTACCGCACTTCGCAAAGAGACCAACGCTGATCTTGTTGCCGGGTTTGGGATAGAATACTTCCCTATCAACGCACTTGCTATTCGAGCCGGCACAACATCCGAATTCAACTCCATTAGTGGTGGCTTCGGACTTCAATACAACATCCTCATCTTTGATCTTTCGGCAAAGTATGTCACCGATCTTGGCACTTCCCTTATCTTCAGCATCGCAGCAGCATGGTAAGAATATCCATATTGCTTGTGGTAGTAATTCTTCTGGCACTACGAAGTGAATCGGTAGCACAGAATTCCGAAAAGCACGTCACGCTCTTTGATGACGATCTCCTCTCTGAATACTTCGATGAGTTTACAGGCTTTTTGAATGATGACAGAATAGTGAATGCCGTTGACGTCTATAATGATGTGTGGCTTGATGAGAAATCACGCCCGATCAATCTCCGCAACATCTCACGCAGAGCACTCTCTTATATCTCATCGCTCAATGACCTCGACATCTCGAAGTTATTATCGCGTACACGAACGTCTTCTTCCATCATTGACACTTCTATTACACTATTGCTTGACCCTCGTTCATCAGAGTTATCAAGGCAACAGATGAATCGTAAACGACGTGATAGGCTTGAAATACGCTCACGCATGTTCATTGATCCCAATGCCTCGGATGAAAATGAATATGCTTCACACATCTATCAAGGCTCTGCTATAAAGACAGCGACGAAGATCCGATATTCTGGTGAGGACTTTAAACTTGGCATCGTTCAAGCGAAGGATGCAGGAGAGCCATTATTCTTTGATCGTATCGGTGCAAGTTTTTCTCTCGCACACCCGATAAATATTAGCCCTTCACTTTCTGCCGGGCAATTTATATTGGGTGATTACTCCCTCTCATTCGGTGAAGGACTTATCTTAGGTAGCGGCTTATTTCACGGCAAATCTGCCGATGCCATCGGACCCGCCGCAATGCGCTCGACCGGAATAGTCCCCTATCTCTCAAGCGCAGACTATCAATACTTCCGAGGTGCAGCGTCCCATATATCTCTCGGTATCATTTCGCTCGATGTGTTCTATTCGGATAGGAACGTTGATGCGACGATACCTGAATTTGATTCTGTCACTTCCTTGTATGTAAGTGGTTATCACCGAAGCACGAATGAGATCGCACGGCGAGGCGTTCTGCATCAGGAGTTGGGCGGCAGCCGAATCGGATTTTCTCTCTTCGAGAGTGATTCAACATTCCTTCGTTTCGGGGCAATAGGATACGCACTCAACTATGCGGAGTCTGTTGTGAATAGCGACTCACTCAACACTCGATTTTCAGGGCGAACGCTCAACAGCTTTTCCTTCGACGCATCTGCACTATTTGCGAACATTCTGCTTCGTGGAGAATTCGCTCATTCACGCTCCGATGCAGCGAATGCGAATGCCTTTATCATCACAACTCTTTCTCGTCCATTTGACGCAATTGATCTCTCTATAAACTATCGCTACATACCAGAGAATTTTCTTTCACCTTTCGGCACGGTCTTTGGTGATAATGCAAGTGATGCACAGAATGAACGAGGACTCTATGTCGGTGTAAGAAGATCGCTCATTGATCGGATATTAAGCATCGAAGGCTACGTTGATCTTTCAAGCCGAACCGAACGAACGCGCTTCGCCACAATCTTTCCCGCAACGCGTGATGCACGCATAGCGGTAACATATCTTCCGAACTCCGACCGCTCTCTCAAATTCAGTGCTGATGTTCGTCTTCGCAGAAGAGAATCTTCTTTGGATGATACAGCCGGTCACTTTTCATTCTTGCAAGCGAAATCTCTTCTTTCAGGTAAAGTCTTTGCAAGCTATTTCATCGTGGACGAATGCGAACTTGCAGCAAAGATCAGTACCCGCATATTGACAAATGCCAACCCGAAAGAAAGTGGGATCGCCGCAACGTTCATCGCACGATATTATCCACTGGATGAACTCCGCATCGAATCAGGTATCTCGTATTACAACTCTGACTCGTATGATACCAGGCTCTTCCTTTCGGAGTCAGAGGTCTATAGCTCTTCAACGCTTGTCGCCCTGTATGGTGAGGGGAATAGATATTATGTTCTAAGCGCGTACAATTTCCAAGATCGCTTCCGTCTTACAGCAAAAGTAGCGGAGTCTGCATATACCGACAACAGCCTTGCGAAGAATAAACGAATCACCCTTTCGTTGGAAGCGCAAATACGATTATGAATCGGGATGGTATCATAACTGTCATTTTAGTCCCGGAGGGACGATGTACTCGTAGCCCAGGGTGAAGACCGCAGGTCGTAACCCTGGGTACGTGAATACAGATGTTATTTCATAGCCCTGCAAAGGGCGGAGTACTTCGCCCTTTCAGGGCTTGGGATGTGTATTCGTCACCCACCCAGGGTTTCGCTTCGCTCCACCCTGGGCTGCGAGTACTCCGTGCCTCCGGCACTACGATCATTGCTCATGGTGCATCGC
>JBKJHR010000143.1:0-14426 GCA_046598695.1 Kapaibacterium sp. (SeqCode) | reverse complement strand
TCCTATTCTTACGCCATCAATAAAAGATATTACGTTCGATTCTGTCTTGGTTGATTCCATCGCAATTGGTGAGGTGCGATTAAAGAATACAGGATGTGAGGAGTTACGCATTGATTCAATAATATCAAGTTATCCTGCTCTATACCCCATCAAATCAAAACTAACTCCATTCATCATTGCTCCTGGTGAGGCAGAAAACATAGAGATCCATTTCTCTCCGCAAGAAGCAGGATATAGCCTTGAGACAATTACGATTCATTCCAGTGTCGGTAAAAAACTTATTACTGTAGAAGGGATGTCCTATAAAGTTGATACTTTAACAAGTGCTGTGCATCCACCCCATACTCTCCTCTCTTCCTCATTTTATCCAAATCCTTCGACTGGAAAGTGTATCGTACGCGGCGATATAGTAAGCCTCAGGATTCGTGATGAACTTGGGAGGAAGATACGTGAATACAAAGCACTTCACGAAAATGATGTGATCGATCTTACATCATTGCCCGAAGGTGTATATTACTTCACAACCCCAAAACGAACGGAAAAATACGTAGTAATTCATTGATACGACGGCTTATCATCCTCATTCTTCTTTTTATGTGCGGCAGTGCAGCGGCGCAGAATTGGACACAGGTATTTTCGTCGCCGGCGATCGTTACCTCTGCCTATTTCTTTAACGAGTTTGAAGGCGCCATTGGCACGGGACGATATGAATCAGGTGCTCCAGCGCAGATCTATTACACAATCGATGGTGGCTCGTCGTGGACGCGATCCGTACTTCCAAACCCGAGTCTTATTGGGCAAGTAACCGATATTTTTTTTCGTGATCGCTTCAGTGGATGGGCTGGCATCAAAGAATATGCCGAACATGGGTGGAGCGGACTTTATCATACATCCGATGGTGGAAGAACATGGCAGTTAGTCTATCAAGCAGATTTTATCGTTGGTGTAAGAGAAACGTCCAAAGGAATCTACTATACTGACCGCTTACTCGGAGTCTATCGCTCTATCAACGGTGGACAAACATTTCAACAGATTATTGCTGGCTCTGGTGTACTCGGTATTGATTTTATGGATGATAACATTGGCATCGTGACAAGCGAAGGTTCAGTAAATTCTCCTCTTCTTCTAACGAGCGACGGTGGTAATACATGGACGAACGTTGTCACCGATCATGAGTCATGGACACCGTATGCTGACCCATTCTCTCGCACATTGTTTTACTCGAGCGAACATGACACACGTATACCCGCTGTTGCTTCAGCTATTCTGCATTCAGCTGACACCGGGAAAGTATTCTCGACCAATACCTACGATAAGAATACATTGACAGGTGGTATTGCGGGTCCACGAGGATGCAGAAGTGTTGTCTATGTGCAAGGACAAGGACAAACTCCTGGTGTCGTTAACTTCGTTGCTGGCTTGCTCCGATCTACTGATGGCGGTAATGTGTGGGTTCCTGTTGGAGGTCCATCCAATATCAATGATAGCCGTTTTGCCGTAACAGGTGGTGGTGCTGTTGTTTTTGCTTTCGATAAACTCGGTGGTGTGTGGCGCACGCGCAATGGTGGAGACGGAAAACTCACTTCCTCTGTCTTTCCTGTCCTTACTATTTCTCGCCCCAAAACAACAGACACTATCCGCACAACGATCTGTGATAGCACAGAGTTTACGCTCCGCTTTTCGTATTCCGAATGTGATTCACTTCTCATTAGTCAGGTTGCCTTGCTTGATGATATTGATCGTGAGCTAAAGCAACTATCTACACAAAAGTATTTTGGGAAGAATGGTACAACACTTGATTCGCTTCTTATCCGATATAAACCGAAGCGTGTTGGAATATTCTCTGAGCGTATCCGCATACGATTCAAACATACCGATGGGTCATTTGAGGATACGATCATGTCTTTTATCGTTGAAACGCTTCCTACAAAAGATAAGCCACAGATCCTAGAGGGCTTGAATAGAAAAGCAATGGATTTCGGAACGCATAGTATTTGCGGGGGTGATTCATCGCGATTGCTGACGATCGTTAATACTGGTTGCGCACCGATGACGGTCACTTCACTCATATCATCGAACTCTGCGTTTACATTTCTCTCAACATTTCAGCCATTCATACTTGACGCCGGTTCATCACGTAAATTCCTAATACGTTTCAAGCCTTCGTCACTTGGCGTGACAAATGGCACTATCAATGTTGTTACACAAACAGCAAATGATTCCCTATCTGTGTTTGGTTTTGGTATCGAAGGACCAAGAAACATAGAGCTACTCCAACAGCAGATCACATCTTCAACGTGCGATTCGACCGATGCGACATTTATTCTTCGCAATACATCTTGCTCCGATGTCTTGCTTGATTCTCTTTCAGCGTCACTTCCATTCTCACTACTTGACGATACTCGTAAAATAACGATCCCTATTGATTCTTTCGTGACGTTCAATGTCCGATTCAAAACAGGGACTTCCGGCATTTTCAAGCGTGAGATACGTATGTATTCGACGATCGCCAGTGCTCGATATGATTCTGTACTCTATATCACGGGAAGTGCTGTATCTGGCGCCGCAAGCGTGACACTCTCAACAAATTCGCTTGATTTCGGCAATGTCTCAACGTGCGCTTTCAAAGAGCTGAAGCTGATCGTGACAAATTCCGGGTGTGGGGATCTGACGGTGAATACGAATACGATCGATGTACCAAATGCAGATTTTTCCTTCCGTCGGAATTTCTCAGGTACTGTTTTACAAGGTAATAGTGACACGATCATTATTCGATTAAGCCCGCAATCAACTGGTGCGCATAACACTATTTTACACATTAATACATCTGCGGGAGTAAGAGATGTAACACTTACAGGAATTGGCACGAACGACCCTGGTATACTCACACTTTCTGCTTCATCTATTCCACAGATCCTTACCTGCAATGATACCACTCTTTCGGTAACACTGACGAATACAACGTGCGATTCAATTATCTTTGATTCACTCCTACTTATCGGAGTCGGCAGGAATGATTATATACTTAGCACAAGTGGATTTACTGCGTTAGATAAAGGCAATGAAGTTACGTTACGTGGACTATTTACCCCACAAGCAGGTGGGGATAGGAGCGCAACAATTCACTTCTATTTCCATTCTTTGTCGGGTGTGCTTTATGATGTTACTGCCCTGTTGGATGGTAGCGCTATCGCCCCAAGCCCTGTCATAGCGACAATGCCAATAGCAAATCTTAGCGTACTTGCTGGTGGCACGATCCGCATTCCTATTGAGATCATCGGCATGACAAGCAAGGATGTTGCCTCGATCATATTTTCTTTTGAGTGTAACGCTGATGTCTTCACGCCAACACGTTTTGATGCTGATGGAAGCTATTCCGTCACAACAAAACCGACTCTTATTTCTTCAACGACTCGTACATTCGATGTAACGATGTTTTTACCTTCAAAGACATTAGTTCACGCAGGTACACTGGGCGAGATCGTTGGCACAGTCTATATTAGCGATACACTTTCGACAATTGTTTCGCTCCGATCATTTGTGTTGAATGATATTGATAGCTCCGTGCGGTGTGTACCAGCTTCATTTGACAACAAACAAACTGCCATTACCCTCGATCTGCAATGTGGTGATTCGATACTCTCGAAATTTATGGCAGGTGAATTCCGTCTTTCAGGAATTGCATCGCTTAGTCCTAACCCAACAACTGGTATTATTCATATTGAACTGAATCCCAATGTACAGGGCAATGAGAGCGAGATCATCGTGTATGATGCACTTGGCATCAAACGCGAGACACATCGCATTAGCGCAGAAGAAGTAAAAAATGGGAGAGTCGAAATCGTGCTGGATGGTGCCGCAGGTTTGCGATACATAAAGCTTTGCACACCACATGGGAATTCGGTTTCACGTGTGATACTTGTGAAGTAAATTAGAATCGATATACAAAATTGGCAATCGGGGCAAGAAGAGGCACTGCAAAATACATCAATCCAAAATCTGAGCTAAAGTGATCGGTCTCCAAACGTATCCCTGCATCAATGGCAATATTTTTTGCACTGGATAGATCATGATTCCAAATTTCCGCAAAAAAACGTGTGTGCGCAAGACCTTTGATAGGCGAATCAAAACCAATACCCGCACCAATAAAGCCTGTATAGTTAAACGTGAAATTTCCATATGGGTAGACGTGAACATCAGGATGCTCCTCACCTGAGGATTTTACAAAGATCATCCCTGTGTAACGAGTCTCATCCTGCATCTCTGCTGTAACGGAGGTGAAGATGTGTGTATAAAGAAACTCGCTTGTCATGCGTAATAAGTTAGCACCAAGTGCAAACGAAACGCCGCCTTCATCAGCAAGTGTAAATTTTGCTTGCAAATACCCAATCTGCGATTTGAATGAAACCGTAGGCATTACGGTGATTCCCCCCGTTATCGAAACAACATTACCGATTCCAATTCCGCCTTGCAAGAACGCAAGTTCCCATACACCTAGATACGAATTGTCAATGGGCTTTGCTGTCGGCATGATAAAATGCCGATAGGCATCTTTCGGAGCATTTGAAGTAGCTTGAGCAAGAGATTTCTTCGGTACCACAAGAAAAGCAATAGCTAAAAAAAAGCTAACCCTAAAGAGGATCTTTAAATTAAGAGTGTTGGTCTTTGGCTTCATACTTTTGACATCTCACTTACAACATACCTGTTCGTTTACGAATAAACCATTCCACCGAAAGCAATAGCACTGCAAGTGCGAGAAGTTGCCAGCCATTTCGCGCTTCGTAATCAGTGCGATCACTTTTCTCTGTCGTACGTAATCTCGGATGAGCCTTAATGTCTCGCATAATAGCTCCCGCATCTTGCGGCGTATAGAACTTTCCGCCCGAACGTTCGGTAAGTGAGCGAAGTACATCACTGCGCATACGCGGCTCGGCAAATTCAACGGAGTATTCTCCGACATTAAATCTTCCACCATCCGTACCTAATGATTTCCCGTCTTTCTTCGCTTCGCCTGAATACGAATAGTCCCCAGCTGGTAATCCTTGTAGCAATGATGTTTGATACCTTCCACCTGAAAGTGGCTCGAGTGCTATATCAATTGGTGCAGATAGCTTCTCACCTGTGATCCGAGCTGTAACGATCGCTCCATCAACCGGTACAAAGCTGGCATCATAAACTTGTCCCGTGAATTCAATACGCTCACCTGCATCATAGAGTTTTCGCGGTGGTGCGATCTTTACACGTTTTTCATCATCACGGGTAACGAGCCATCGGGTGGAATTACCAAGGAAAATATCCAAAGCACTCTCGGCTTTCAGTGCGGAAGAATCTTTGGAGTGCGAGAGTGAAGCATACGCCTTTTCTCTGCCGAATGATGTCAACTTCCATTGCCAAAGACCATATCCTGTGAAAGCGATCTGACGCGATCTTCCCACACGGCGAGAAAGAATAAGTGGTTGACCAAGCTTTACCCCTTGTATTGAAGCTTCAGCAAGTACTTCGCTCTCAGGTTTTGCAGCAAAATTCGTTTCCGTCTTAATGAGCGGTGCAAGAGCTTCCCAATGCGTCGGAGCTTCACCACGATCATTTCCCGTTCGCATGATCGGGTTATCCGCTTTATCAGGTATAAGCGATGCAGACACTTTTATTTCATTGACAGAGATACGTCCGGGCTTTAGCGTAAACGGCAACGCCTCTTCGATCTGCTTGAGCTTTTCATAATCAACCGAACGTGAAGGAATAAAAAGCAGCGGACGTGATTCACCAACAAGCAATCTCTTGATAAGAGACATTTGTTCGGGCGTGGTCTCGGAGATCGGATAGCCAAGCAATATCACAAGATCTGCTTCACGGACCTTCTCCGTTGTCGGATTTCCTTCGTAAAATTCTGCGCCTTGTTTACCAACGAAGGTGATAAATTCTACTTCTTTGCGCCCTTGAAAATATTGGCGAATGAAAGATACATCCGAGCTTGGTGCACCTGCAAAGAGAATGATCTTGAATGTGTTTTTCAAAACACGGACGTACGCAATGCGAATATTATTGCTCTCTGTGCTTTCGCCGTCTGGTAAAACTGCGGCACGTGCAGTAAGTTTTACCGTGCCTTCTTTTTTGGGTATGAAGGTAAAGCTTGTCGAATACTCAGTAATGCCATCGCGTGTTTGTATAACTTGCTCACCAACCTTCTCGCCTTCAACATAGAATGATATTGGTACACGTTCGCCACTCGAAACTCCAGTGATCCGGATTGTTGCATCCACGGGCTGAGATACACCAACTGTCGCTATTTCATTCGTAAATAACTCGCCAACAGCAACATCTTTTCTCTCGCTCGAATCGCCAAGCCCTATTGCATAGACCGGCACACCAAGCTTTTCCGCTGCATAGATAGGGTTCGCTCCTGCTGTATATGCTCCGTCGGTATAGAGAATAATTGCGCCGATATTTGCACGTCGTGCTTTCTCTTGAAGCGATGTGAAAAGTGCAGAAATATCCGTCGTTGGTCCATCGGAGCGAAGCGAGTTAAACGCATTCGATGTCGTGCCAGGAATTGCCATTGCACTATCGGCAAATGCGAAAATGGAGAGTTTGTTGGAATCGCTCAGTATATCTTGCGGCAATAATTGCTTCGCACTTTTGAGCATAGCCTCACGCCGAGAGTTTGCCAAACTCGTATCACTTCCCGATTGTGGCAACAGCATAGATTTTGATCTATCAAGCACAAGCGCGATCTGCGGGATCAACTCGCTTGTCTTCGTCAGAGAAAGAATCGGCTGAAAGATCGCAAAAATGATCAAGGCAAGCGCAATGGCGCGAAGCGTCATCAACAATCTCCTACGTCGCGGGGTCGTCTTCGGAATAGTATGCCGATACGTCCAAATAGAAAGCCCTATGCCTACTGCAAGAGCAGCACAAAGCAGAAATACATTGCCGGAAGAAAGTTGAAGGGAGAAATTACCCAAGTGTGTGATAAAAATTTACTTACGAAGCCATTCTTGCATTTTTGAACGAAGCCTATCAGCAGGAAGTTGCGGTTCGTTATACATTGACTTCGCAGAACGCTGACGAAGTGATTCAAACAAACATACCGCCGCCGCCACCGAAACGTTTACACTTTCCGCCATTCCCATCATAGGTATATACAGAAGTCCGTCAGCTTGTTTCGTTACTTCATCAGAAATTCCCCGATGTTCATTGCCGAGTACGATCGCTGTCGGTTTTGCGAGGTCATATTCGTAGAGCGTTTTCGCGCGAGGTTCGATCTTTGTTGCAAGTATCTGAAAACCATCCTTACGGAGCGAATCAAAGCACTCCTTTACAGAAAGATACTTCTCACACTCCAACCACTTCCTCACTCCTGATGCCGCAGGGCTTGTAATAAGCTTTGGCATTTCTTCGATGGTGTAGAGCATACCCACACGAATGACACCAACAGCATCGCAGCTTCGCAAGATCGCTGCAACGTTATGCGGGTCGTGGATATTCTCCAAGACGACGACAAGCCCCGGCTGCCGCTTTTGTAGTGCTGCTTCGAGCTTTGCGCTGCGCCCCTCGGAGCGGAAGTTTGGTATCTCGTTTTCCATCCTGAAATGCTATAAACGACACATATTACCGGACGGTTGCCTTTGGTAATAGAAAATAAATTTGGATGTGGTCCAAAAATGTCTTATTTTCGTATCAGAAAGTTTCTTTCACTTATCATGAAAAACCACGATGAATATCATAAACCGTGCTAAAAACATACTTCTTACACCAAAAACGGAGTGGGAAGTAATCGCGATCGAAGAACAACCAGCGATGAGCGTATTGACAGGGTATGTCATTCCACTTGCGGCGATCGGGGCTATCTGTGCCTTTATTGGTGCGGCTCTTATAGGTATTGATGTCGTCTTTATGCGCTTCACAAGCGCGAAGCTCGGCATTTATTTGGGGCTGACGTACTTCGTTTCCGCCGTCGGAAGTATATACATCTCGTCTATGGTTGTAGATGCACTTGCTGAGAGTTTCGGCTCGGAGAAGAATGCGAATAAAAGCATGCAACTTGTTGCATACGCGGCAACTCCTATGCTTATCGGACTCATTGCTACGATTATGCCTAGCTTCAACTGGGTGCAGTGGGTATTCGGGCTTTATGGAGGGTATCTCCTCTTCTTGGGAATTCCTTTGATCAAGAAAACGCCTCAAGATAAGGTTGTTCCTTACCTTGCCGTTACTATTGTTGTTATTCTTTTATTGAACTGGGTATTGCAAGTGATTATCCAAAGTATATTTGGAGACATGATGCTTCGCTCAATGGTTAGTATGTAAATTCTTGTTTGACATCTATGCGGCGGCTCTGACATAGAGCCGCTTTTTTTTTATACACTTTGGATGATCTCAAGCATAGCTTCATGTAATTTCCCATTTGAGGCAACAAGTGGCTTCTCATAGATGGAGTGCTTCCCACCGTCATAATTTGTGATTTTCCCACCAGCTTCTTTCAGGATAAGTACTCCCGCCGCCATATCCCATGCGCCAAGTGCGCCCTCATAATAGCCATCGAACCTGCCGCTTGCAACATAACATAGATCAAGTGCGGCACTGCCAAGTCTGCGAACCAATATGCCTCGTTGTAAGAATGCCGTGAACCGCTCATAGGACTTGTTCGGATTCTCTGCGATATTATACGGGAAGCCTGTTACAAGGAGCGAACGCTGGATGTCGGAGATCTCCGAAACGCTAATAGGCTCATCATTGAGAGATGCGCCCTCACCAAGAACTGCAGTAAATAATTCATTACGATTCGGATCATAAATTGCACCGCACGATAATTCACCACCTATTTCGACACCAATAGAAACACACCAGATCGGCATACCATGTGCGAAATTTACCGTGCCATCAATTGGGTCAACGATCCATTTTACTTCTCCATTGCCGCTAGCGCCATCTTCCTCGCCAAGGAAAGAGTGATCTGGATATAGAGAAAGAACCTCTGACCGAATGAATTCTTCGTTACGTTTATCAACCTCAGTGACAAGATCGAAAACATTGGTTTTTGAGCTGATCGCTAACCCTTTTTTTCGCGCATCAACAGCATACATTCCCGCTTCGCGGGCAAGACGTTTGGCAAGAGTAAGGTATTCGGTAAGGTTGTGCATAGTATTGTATTTTTCTGTATGTCAGACTCATCATCTTCAACAAAAAAATCCATTCTCTGGATTCTTTTACAAAACTATAGTAGTTTTGTCAGCGATGTTACAATTCATTATTCCTATTTTTTCATATCTCATCGGTTCGCTCCCGACGGCGTATATCCTAACACGCCGATTCTCAGGCAAAGACCTTCGTAAAGAAGGCTCACGGAATATTGGGACACGAAATGCTTATGAAGTAACCCAAAGCAGAAAGGTCGGCATTCTCGTTCTTGCTATTGATGTATTCAAGGGATTGCTTCCCCTTCTTGCACTCGATGCTTTCGGCTATCGGAATTACATCCCTATTGCCTCGGCTCTGATCATTATAGGGCATTGCTATCCGATCTTCTTGCGCTTTCATGGTGGACGCGGCCTTGCTACTGCCGCAGGAATATTACTATTTATTGAGCCTTTCGCCCTCATGATCTGGATACAGGTTTACTTTTTCTCTTCTTTTTTCAAGCGAAATGTTCACGTGAATGCAGCGATCGCAACGCTATTCGCGGCGGTGCTTACGCTCATCACGCCTGAAGCATACTTCTTCAATATATTTTATATCCCAAGTGATTCTATTGATTTTCTCCTTTCGTTGCGTGTTGCAATTCTTGTAATAACAGCAGTGATACTTATCCGACATATTGAGCCACTCAGAGAATTCCGAAATCAGAAACATACATGAGCGAAGCAAAACATCAATACGATTCGCCGCTTCTATTTGATAACCCATCAAGCACACACCATATTCAAATAGAAATGGTGCCGGAAGGATCATTTGTTCTTGATGCGGGATGCCATACTGGCTTACTCGGGGAAGGTTTACTATCACGAAAAAAAGCGACGGTCGTTGGTGTTGATCTTGATAAGAGTGCCGTCGAAGTTGCCAAGAAAAAACTTGCTGACGCGTTTTATCTTGATCTTGAAGAGGATGATTGGCTACAGAAAATTCACGCACGTGGGCACACCGCTTTTGATGTTATTATCTTCGGTGATATCTTAGAGCATACAAAAAATCCCGATGCTATTTTACGTCAAGCACATGACCTTGTGAAACCTGGGGGGCGTATCATCGTTAGTATTCCTAACGTAGCACACTGGCGCGTACGCTTTGGGCTTCTTTTGGGTCGCTTCCAATACCAAGACTCCGGGATTTTGGATCGAACACATTTGAGGTTTTATACGCGGAGCACAGGACGTACATTGCTCGAAGAGTGTGGGTATCGCATCATCTCTGAACAAGTTGCGGGGTACCACTTGCCGCATTGGATACTTCGAACATTCCCTGGCTTGCTCGGTGTGCAAAATGTATTCGCAGCAATTTCAAACAAGCAATAACTATGACACTTTTACGTACCATTCTTCTCTCCTCTACACTTCTTGCGCCATTTGGTGCAACAGCATACTCATTCGTAACGCCAGTCGAGCCAAATAGCATTTACAAAGTAGCGAATGATAACCGCGCATTGGACTCACTCAATGATGGTGTTACCTCAACAAGGCGCAATGCTATTACCCGTGCCGTTGCGAAGGCAACTCCGGCTATCGTTGGTATTAATGTCGTTGAAGTACAGCAACAGGTTATCAGGAATCCTTTTTTGAACTTCGGAAATGATCCCTATATGAGGGAAATGCTCCGACAAATGTATGGTAATCAAGGTGATAGAGTCCTACAGCGTAACGTCGAGAGCCTCGGCTCCGGCTTTATTATTTCACCTGATGGTTATATCCTCACGAACGACCACGTTGCTGGACGTGCAACAAAAATCATTGTCACTGCGGTTGGTGGCAAGGAATATGACGCAAAGCTTATTGCCACAGATCCACTGTCCGATGTTGCACTGATAAAAATTGACGCTCAAAATTTACCATTCATCACGCTTGGTAATTCCGAGGATCTCGCTGTCGGTGAATGGGCAATAGCAATGGGTAACCCATTCGGACTCTTTAAGAAAAATGACAGACCAACTGTTACCGTTGGTGTTATATCCAATACGGGAGTAAATCTTGGTTTTGAGGGCGGTAAAAATTTCCGTAATATGATCCAGACCGATGCCGCGATCTCCAGCGGCAATTCCGGCGGACCGTTACTAAATGCGAATGGTGAAGCTGTTGGGATGAATGCAACGATATATTCTACTGCGCATGGGCAACAAGGTGAAGGTTCTATCGGTCTTGGTTTTGCAATACCCATCAATAAAATAAAGGGGATCCTCGAGGATTTCCGCAACGGTGTACGCATCAACCATAATATTGATCTGGGTTTTCAGGGGCAAGAAATAAATCAAGAATTTCGAGAGATCCTCGGAGTAAATATTGAGGAAGGTTTTGTCATAACCATGTTCAATCGTAACTCTGTTGCACAACAAGCAGGACTTCACCAAGGTGATATTATCACCGCTGTCGACGGGGAGAAAATACGTTCGTATGATGACCTCATAGGTATCATTGCCGATAAAAAAGTAGGTGATATTGTTAAAATCTCCGTAGCACGTTCGGAAGGGATCATTACGATCCCGATCAAGCTCGCTGCCGCCAAATAGAGATAATTACTATTTTTCAGTGATTGAGTAGCCGCTGGCTTTGGTCAGCGGCTACGTTTTTTGATATATAGTATATAAAATAGAGGCAGAAACAAACGCCCTGTATTTGCGTTATATAGCTCTCATCTCAAAAGACTGACCTTATGAAAAAAGCCCCCATTGCATCTGCCGTTTTCCCCGTCGTACTGTTCTTTACGCTCATCACTCTTGCTTCCTGCAGTGATAAAGCGTCAATGCCCAATAAAGCATTTGAAGGGAAGATCATCCAAAAGATCATTATTCATGGCAATGCACTAAGCGAGATGACTGGGGAATCAGGAATGGATTCTGCCGATAAATCAAAATCTGATGCGACCAAAGGTATCCTCTCTGCGATGAACATCAATGTTGATGTGACGATGTATGTGAAGCCCGATAAACTCGCCTACGACATGTCAATGCTTGGCGGCCTCGTCAATATCCATGCTATCATTGATCCTATGACGCGCAAGCTCACGATGCTTATGCCTGGCAAGATCGCACAACAGTACGATCTCAAAAAAATGGATAAAGGGCGCAAATCATTAGATGATTCACTAAATGCTAACCCTACCATTTTTGATTCATTAATGAAAGAATTGCCAAAGCCAACAGGGAAGAAGCAAGAGATCAATGGCTTCGATTGCGAGGAATATCTTCTCACAACCGAAAAGCAAGGTAAAAAATTGGAGATGGAAATGTGGATCACCACCGATCCACGTTTGAAGTTTTACGATGTGATGCGCGATGCATTGCTCGGCAAGGGCAGAACTGGTGCAGGCGGAATGGAGCAACTGATGTCAGCTTTCGAGCCTTTCGCCGGAGAGGGCAAAGTACCAGTGAAGATGTCCATGAAAGTCAACGGAAAAGAATTTATGTCAAGCGAACTCCTCGAAATGATCGAAGAAAAACTTGATAACAAATACTTCGAGATTCCGAAGGATTATAAGATCCAAGAAACTGATCTCTCCAAAACCAAGAGAGATTCGATCTAAGAAGGTCGTTTTAGGTATAGAAACTTTATTGCTTAAAAAAATCCGATAGATCATTTGATCTATCGGATTTTTTGTCTACTCGAAGATGAAAAATTATATATTCCTCATTACCAGCTCCATTTGATCTTCGTTATCGATCAGCACTTCGCGGCCTTTTGAGCCATCTCCGCCACCGATAATACCACAGCGTTCAAGCTCGTCAACGATGCGCGCAGCGCGAGAGTAACCGATCTTTAGGCGACGTTGCAGCATCGAGGTGCTCGCTTGTTTATGCTTAAAGACAAGCCATGCCGCGTCCTCGAATAATTCATCATGATCTCCATCATCAGTGCCACCGCCTGCTCCGCCTTTTTGTCTGAGCGGTGGCAGTGTCCACGGACGGGAGTAACACAGCCCTTGTCCTTGCTGAACAGCAATTGCTTCCACGATAGCTTCCACCTCTTCGGTAGAAATATATGGTGATTGCAAACGAATAGGTTTAGGTGTGCCACTTGGTAGGTAGAGCATATCGCCGTTACCAAGCAATTGATCGGCTCCCATAGAATCTAAGATTGTGCGCGAATCAACCTTCGTGGCAACCTGATAGGCAATGCGTGCAGGGAAGTTCGCTTTGATAACACCGGTGATGACATCAACCGAAGGTCGTTGTGTCGCAAGAATAAGATGAATGCCAACGGCACGTGCCATCTGCGCCAAACGGCAGATAGGTTCTTCGATCTCGCGTCCTGCAGTTATCATCAAGTCTGCAAGTTCGTCAATAATAACGACGATGTATGGTAGATGATAATGTTGATCTTCTGCAGAGGTTGAACGAAGTTTACCTTGTGCTACTTTCGCATTATAATCCGCAAGCGAACGAACTGCCGCTTTGGCAAGTCTATCATAACGCTTCTCCATCTCGATCTCAAGTGCTTTGAGTGCGAGCACTGCATATTGCGGTGTCGTAATAATTTCTTCTCCTGCTTCAGGAGAAATAATAAGGAAGTGGTTCTTTAATGCTTTGTAGAGTGAAAGTTCGATTTTTTTCGGATCAACAACAACGAACTTCACATCTCGCGGACTCTTCGCATAAAGCAACGACGCGATGATACCATTGACACCAACCGACTTACCCGAACCTGTCGCACCTGCTATGAGCAAATGCGGCATCTTCGAAAGATCATCAACATAGACATCACCAGAGATCGTCTTGCCAAGTGCAAGGGGCAAGTTCATTTTTGAATTTGTGAAGACAGAATTTGATAAAACCGAACGCATATTAACCATCTTCGGATTATCGTTCGGTATCTCAATGCCTATCGTCCCTCTGCCCGGCATTGGTGCGATAATGCGGATACCTCTCGCCTTCATTGCAAGAGCAATATCATCAGTCAAATTACCAATAGCAGATACCTTCACACCTTCAGCAGGAGTAAATTCATAGAGAGTCACGACAGGGCCAGGTGTGACCGAGATGTTCTCGATCTCTACTCCGAAGGTTGCGAGTTTATCACGAAGCAATGTTCCTTTTGCCGTTAGCTCAGCATTATCTGTCTCTACTTCATCATCTGGATGCGGTGGAGAAAGGAGTTCGAGCGAAGGATGCTTGTACTTCGTCAACATTTCCTGATACGGATTCTCAGGGATGAACGGCTTTACCTGAAGCTCAGGGAAAAGTGTCGGCGCGGGTACTTCACGTTCACGAACCTGTTCCTTTATAG
>JBKJHR010000097.1:0-3690 GCA_046598695.1 Kapaibacterium sp. (SeqCode) | reverse complement strand
AGCACCAAACTTCGCAACAAGAGGCTTGCCCGATGTTGTGGCGCGCTCTATTTTTTTTGCAAGTTCTGCTTCGTCAATGAGATCAACCGCGCCGCGGCGTATCGCATCCATTTGTTCATTCAGCGGTGGGAATTGTGCCATTATTCTCTTTCCATCTCTCGTTTAATATCGCGTTCCTTGATCGTCTCACGTTTATCGTGACTTTTCTTTCCTTTGGCGATGCCAAGCAAGACTTTTACCTTATTGCCCTTGAAATAAAATTGTAATGGTACGATCGTCACGCCTTTTGTTTGCGTCTTCTGCGAAAGTTTTGCTAACTCCTTTGCGTGTAATAAGAGCTTCCTATTCCGCATCGGTTCGTGATTGTTCAGGTTGCCTTCCTTGAAGATGCTGATCGTTGCATTCTCTAAGAATAGCTCCTCGCGATGAAAGCGAGCATAGCTCCCTGCAAGCTGAAGCTTCCCGGCGCGAAGAGATTTCACCTCTGTGCCCATAAGCTCAATACCCGCCTCGACCTCGTCCTCGATAAAATAGTCATGGCGCGCAGAACGGTTATCAGCGATCTTCTTGATCGTGACGGGGCGTTCTATCTTTGGGGCTGTATCTAATTTCGTTTTTGCCATGATAATTAAGAGAGACTACAAACAAAAAAGCTCCGGCAATGTTACCGGAGCTTTTCTGAGAACTTATGAGCGATGAATTAGTTGGCGTTGAGATTCGCCGCTTCATCCTCGATAACTTGCTCTGCAAGTTTCAACTTTTTCTCGATCTCCAGTTGGGCAGTTGCCGTATTGGTGAAAAGGCGTTTTGCGAAGATATATCGCTTTGCCCAGTATTTGCTCTCAAGTGAGCTAACGGTTACGCCCTTCGAGCAACTTGAATTGGCAAAGAGACCCTCGCCAATATAAATGCCAACGTGGGAGACGTATGCGCGTCCTGTGGTGTGGAAGAATACCAGATCACCGAACTGTAAACCTGTGCGGTTAATGTTATCACCAATACCCGACTGCATATTTGCGGTGCGGGGAAGCTCAACATTAAAGGATTTGCGATAGACCTCGCGGACGAATGCCGAGCAGTCAATTCCTTCACGGCTGAGACCACCATAATGGTAGCGTGTTCCGAGCCAGTCAATGATATGCTGCATGACGTCTGAACGAGTTGCGGCGAGCTTCGGGTCAAACTCATCATAGAGCGTGAAATCCGATTGGCGATCACGGGCTTTTGCGGGGTCAAGGGTGACATCGCCGATACGTGCAGAGAAGAATTTGTCCATGGAAACATCCACATCGTCTTCTTCTTGCTCCTCTTTTGCAGCTTGCGCAATGTCATCCGGTTGTAAATCCTCTGCATTAACAGTAGATTGACCATCGGTGACTTCGGCAGTTGCCAAAGAGCTGATCTTTTCGATTATTTCTGTCTTTTCGTTGGCGGTAAGTGGCGTACAACGGGTAGGACGATTTTTATGTGAGAGCTTCGCGCGGCGTTTGTTGAATGTAACGCTATGAGAGGCTTTCTTGATCGTACTTCCGTGATGACGTCCACGTGCTTGGATATCTGATGGTGCGAACGAACTGAGCACGAATGCCAACAGTACGAACAACATCCCAAGCCATCCCCGCCGTATGAGTTTTATCATCATAAGGGAACGTGTTTATATTGTAAGTTGAACAAATACAATGAACTATGGGTATCGAAGTGCTTCCCGACCACGAAAAAAGTCGTCTTTTTTAGTGCTCAGGAAGAACTCAGATATGCAAATATATGGAATAATTATGCCAATCCCACGAAAAGCAACATTTTCCGGTAATTTTGTAATAGTCCTATTAATGAAAAATCACAATTTTCTGTGAGCCACGTGTCTTCTCACCTTGCAAGATAACGTAATACGTACCTGTGGCAAGGTCAGTGCATGAGAGAGTGATGTTGCTTTCGGCTGCGTCTTTATTGTCATAGGCAAATGATCGCAACAGCTTACCATCTATTCCAACAATATGTATCACCACTGCCTCAGGCTTCGTCTGCTTGATGTGAAGATGAATATCTCCTGTTGATGGGTTTGGGGAAATATTGAAGAGGGGAAGATTTATTGCTTCTTCCTTCACACTCCGTTCTCCAATAGTATGAAATGACCATTCGTTGCTCCATGGTCCCCATGAGCTTTCATTCTTTCCACGAACTTTCCACCAGTATGAAGTATCACCACGTAGGTTTTTAAATAAACTAAGTGAAGAGTCAATTACGGTACTATCCGAAAGAAAGATGTCACTAAATAATGAATCTTTTGCAACGATAACATGATAGACATTTGCCGTTTGAACGGAGTGCCATTGCAAGTCAACGTTAAAGAAATACGTCCCTGATTTATCCTCAGGTGAAATTAATATCGGTTTCGTGGGTGGTACCCCAGGTAATGCTTTCGTCGTGAAACTCCATGCATCAGACCAAGCACCTTGGCTTGAATGTTTCAGACTCGCCACATGCCAAAAATATGTTGTATTCCCTGAAAGATCTGTTGTATCAATGTAAATTGTGTCGGTTACATTATAAATTATAAAAGTCTGAGTGAAATCGGATGATTTAGAGCGTCCAATTACATACGACTCTGCAATCTTCGATCCATGCCATTGATATGTCACAGGTGATATCAGATCAACTGCACTTTTCAACGGTAAAATCAATAGAGGGACTTTCGCGGTGGTACTGAATGACCAAACATCTGACCATGCACTTGTACCTAAATTATTTGTAGCATTTGCTCGCCAATAATAGACTTGATCGCTATCAAGTTTATTGATAGTCGTAGTATTTATTGCGATATTAGATGAGTCAAATATAGATGTTGCAAACAGGCTATCCTTAGAAACTTGGACGTGATAAGTGATTGCATTTTTTGCTACATCCCATTGAAGTATGCGAGGTATGGCAGAATTCGGTGTGCCATTGCTCGGAAAATGTAATACGACCTTATCCGGTACCGCTCCAACAGCAGATGTCTTCCCGACGCGCATTCCGTTGCCGAAGCTTGTGACCCAGACTTCTGAGGTATCATGCGGATTAAAGAACACACGTTCGGGTTGACGGAAAGGATAACTTGCGACTTGCGTGAACGTTGGGTTTGCGGCGCGACGATTGCTGGAATAGAACAGACCGTCAGTTTCCGTTGTGAAATACATGATGTCAGCATTTGTTGGGCTGATCGTGCAGGAAGTTACGCGCTGTTCGCTACTGATCTTCGTCCAGCTTTGTCCGCGATTTGTTGTTTTGTAAAGTCCACCTTTGTTATTCGCGGCTCCGCCCCAACCACTGAAAACTCCGGCATACCATGTGTTCTGCGCGGCATCATGTGGATCAATGACAACATCCTTCGTCCAATATTGCATATTGGCATCACTGCGATCAACCCAAGTACCACCGTTATCTGTGCTAACAAATACTCCCGAGCTTGCAGTGAAATTCGTTGTGCGTCTGCCCGAATACGCGGCGACGATCGTGCCATCGTTCAATACACGGATGCAGCATGGATGCCCTTCGGTTCTTGGAGGGTTTGCGAGCTTCGTCCATTGCGATGCCGCACCTTTATCAATATCATTGGAGACATATATTCCACCTAAGGTACTATGAAGCACGGCAGCATACATTCGCGTAGGATTCGCGACATCAGTTGCAAGCCAAAAGACAGGGTGTGCA
>JBKJHR010000170.1:0-6374 GCA_046598695.1 Kapaibacterium sp. (SeqCode) | reverse complement strand
CTCACCAGTAGACATCGTGATGAAAATAGCGGTAGCGCTTTGAGATGTTGTAGAGAAACCATTCCTTGTTATTAAATTTGGTTCTTCGAAATGCCAGATTGAGTTACCAGTATTAGCGTCTTTGCAATCAATGTGGTAGGAACCAACAACATACAATCTAGTGCCTTCAAGTATCATATTGTCGGCATCCCATGGCGGCCTTTTTACGGGACTCCACAGCCCGAAAGAAGATGCAGTCCATACTGTAGAACCGTTGCTAATATTAACACAATGAAGAACTGTATCATAAGCAAAAATCAGGTTTCCACCGAATTTGACAGGTGCTACCCTGTTCGTCCGATAGGCATCAGTGTCTTCCCCAAACAAAACAATGCGGGGTATGCGCCACATTTGTTTTAGTGGTGCACCCCATTTTGAAGAGTCCTGTGTTAATGGAGGATCAACAGTGGATGCAGAGTCACCGCATCCACCAGTCGTTAAAAGCACAAGTGCAATGCAAAGAGAACTTGCGAATAACATACATTTCTTCATTGAGTTGTGATCAGTTTATCTTGTCACAACCAATCTTTTCGCTTCACTTTCACCTTTCTCAGTAACGAGACGATAAAAATATGAGCCGCTTGCCAAATCGGTTTGTTCGATCAATATATCATTGAATGTGTCAGTGACTCTATATCTCTTCACCTCATTGCCACCACTGGATGTGATAACGATCTCGCCGCTGGTTACGCCGATAGGAAGTTTATATTCAACACGTACTTTCCCGTTCGTGGGGTTCGGATACGCAAATGTCGGAAAGGAATTACCCGAAGTGATTATTGACGGGGCGTCCGTAACACTGAGATTTGCTGTGCTATAACAACAATTTGGAAATTTCCCCGGTAACGAATATACTTCTAATTTTCCAGTTGCAAAATTCTGTATTGTCAATTTAGGACCGTTTGAAGTATTCACAATGAATGACGCATTCATTTCTAAGATGAATGCACCTGAACTGAGATTCTCATGATTCGGGAGACAACTATCACAAGAAAATATTTCCGTTCCTGACTCATCGAAGACTTTAACGTATGGAACAAATGAATTCAGTTTACCGCCCCAAACCAAATATTCGTAGTTGTCATCAAGGTTAAATAGATGCTTCGTTATGTAAGAAACCTTATTCCCGTTAATGTTCGGAATGGGCGGAATTGGAATCACTCTATCCAATGTATGGTCTATATTATAGATAATGATTGTATCTCGGGGTGGATCTGTATGTGCAGAGTCTCCAGTAAGAACTCTTCTCAGATCAATAATTTTCTGCGTATTTGAATCTACGGTCACAATTTCGTGAACAAGATTATAGGCATTCGGGCGATATTGATGCTCAAGAGTGATTTGCGCAAAAAGAGAAGATGCCGATAAAATGAGGAGTAATGTGAGTACCGTTTTCATAGGTATTATTAGTATATGTAAAGACATAGAACTAACCCCTCGCATACCTAAACAATTCATCGAAGAAAGAGGTGTTTCCCCTACGGAATGTGATACCCTAGGGTTTTGTTTTGTCGTATATGAAAATTCTCTTTTCGGCTATTTTGCTTCTTGGGGCGTTGTATTTCGTATGGTGGGGGTATAAGAACCTCGTTAAGCGCGAATCAGATAGCGGCGAGGATGCCGTTGAGGGCGTTGCCTGCCATCTCTGCCGTCAAGGCTACCCTATCACGCAGGTTGTAACGGTAGAGAAGAAAGCAGGCTTCGAGAATTACTTCTGCGGCAGTTGCATCGCCAAGCTCGCCGCCGAGTACAATGATCTCGTCCGCGACGGCACAGCTCCCGCCGTCTATGAAGATCACATCCTGAACGGTGATAACAACGGGGGTGTTAGGTATAATTAGGAAGGGAAGGAAATATGACTCACAATCAATATGAAGTAAGCCTAAAGAAAACGGATGAGGGGTATGCAGTTTGGTGTCCTGGGCTTCCGGGATGTTGGTCACAAGGTGAGACTGAGGTAGAGGCATTGGAAAACATTAAAGATGCGATCCATGAATACCTTCTCGCGATTAAAGAACTTAATAAGGATGAGGAGAAGCGATTCGTTGAGGTGTACGCATAAAATATGCCCAAGCTTCCGGGAATAAACCACCTTCAAGCGATCAAAGCTCTTGAAAAGTTGGGGTTTTGGATATTGCGTCAAGGAAAGCATATCACTATGACCAATGGGGTCCGTCTTGTTACAATTCCCAGGAATAATCCTATCAACGCATTTACAATGGGTGGAATTATCAAAGACGCAGGGATATCAATAGAAGAATTCAAAGACAATGTATAAATCTTGGCAAAAATCGGCAACATAGATCTAGGTGAACGTCCGCTCCTCCTCGCTCCGATGGAGGATGTGACGGATATTGCCTTTCGTATATTCGCCCGCAAGATGGGTGCTGACGCCGTTTACACGGAATTCATTTCGAGCGAAGCCCTTATCCGCGAAATCGCCAAATCGAAAAAGAAGATGGCACTGCTCGAAGAAGAGCGTCCCGTTGCTATTCAGATCTATGGCGGCAATCCCGATTCCATGCGCGAAGCAACGATCATCTCCGAAGCCGCAGGTCCCGATTTTATAGACATCAATTGCGGTTGCTGGGTAAAGAACGTTGCAGGCAAAGGTGCAGGCGCAGGACTTTTGAAAGATACTCCGCGAATGGAGAAGATGGTTAGAGCCGTCGTTGATTCAACAAAACTTCCAGTAACCGTCAAGACACGCATCGGTTGGGATCATAATTCGATCAACATACTCGATGTCGCCCCGATGCTCGAGCAAGCAGGTGCTGTCGCGCTTACGCTTCATTGCCGCACTCGTTCGCAAGGGCATTCTGGCGCGGCGGATTGGTCGTGGATCCCGAAAGTAAAAGAGAGAGTCTCGATTCCCGTTTTTGTCAACGGTGATGTGAATACTCCGGAGTTAGCATTGAAAGCATTTACTGATTACGGCGCAGATGGTGTGATGATCGCACGTGCGGCTATCAGTAACCCATTTCTTTTTCGCGAGATCAAACAATTTTTCGCAACAGGTGAATATACATCAGCCACACTCGAAGAAAGGATCGAGATCGGCTTAGAGCATCTTCGTCGCTCGATAGAAATACGTGGTGAGCATCGCGCCATACCGAATTTCCGCAAATATTATCAGGGTTACCTCAAAGGTGTGCGAGGCGCAGCAAAACTTCGCGCCGAGCTAATGCGCATTGATACCTACAATGAAGTCGCCGAGCGCATCGCACGCTTCATGGTTGAATACGAACACTCTCTCGATCACGATCCAGTTGAAGTCTTAGAACTGGGTTCCTAAATATTTTTCAAGTGTCTTCTCTAATCCCTCGCCGCGAAGTTTATCATCTGAAGCAACGATAATTCCTTCAGGATTGACGAGAACAGGCTTGGGAATTGCTTGCACTTGAAATGCTTTTGCCACATCATCATCAAATAATCCTGTCAGCACTGTATGAGTCCATGGCATCGGAAAACGCTTGGCGCGGAATGCCTGCACTACATCTTCTGAAGGATCAAGCGCAAAGGAGATGATCGTAAAACCTTTCTTGCCTTTGAATTTTTCATAGACAGCACTCACCGTCGGCAATTCACGAATACACGGACCACACCACGTACCCCAAAAATCTACGAGGTAATACTTCCCCTTCATTGATTCTTTTGTGATGTGTTCATTGCTCCCAATGAGCTTTACATCAAAGTTCGGAAGCGGTTTACCTTTCAAGATGACGGCATCAGGATTATAATACATCAAGATATACTTGATCTCCGCAATATCACCATAGTCCTTCTTCAATACCTGATAGAGTGAACGAGCTTCGTCCATCTTTTGCGCGACGAACAGTCCATCCAATCGCCTTGATAGGAGTATTGCCTTCACGTTTCGTTCAGGATTCTTCGTCAATATCTGCTCAATATAGCGTGGGGCTTTCTCAGAATCGGCAATTTTTGTAACGTCTTCAATTTCATTCGGAGCCAGAGCCCAAAACGATGATTCAGGCGGCAAAGTCTGAATGATTTCCTTTGCAAGAGCTTTATCAAATGGAAAAAGGGAATTATATGAATTCACAAGGAGTGCGGCAGCATATTGCGCCATCGTTGGGTCTTTCGCAGCATTCGCTCTTTTCATTGCAGAGCGGAGATAGTTCTGAATCTCCATGAACTTCACTTCGCTCATTGCAGGTTCTCCGCCTCCGGGAGGAGTTACATACGCATCTTCGCGCATCTTCTCCGTCGTTTTTCCAAGCTCGAATGCTTTCTGCAAGAATGGATCACCCTCTATTTTTACGACAGCTCCTTCGGCATTTGCATATCTGATCTTCTTCTCATCAAATGTGATGACGACCTTCTCACCCTTTTTCGTTTTGATGACAGAGCGATAATCTCCCCCGCCGTCATACACATAATAATCAGCGTGCGAACCATTCATACTATGCGAACCCGAAACATCAAGAAGCTGGTAGCTGACGGAATCCGCTTGCGCCGTGAATTCATACGAAAAGTGCTTGCCGTCGGCAGAACGAACCATCGGAGTCTTCGAGGCAAATTTGAATTTATTCCAATCACCGATGATCGTCGGATCGGTCACGTTCTCCGTGGTGAGATTTCCTTGTAGCTGAAAACGTACCGTGATGTTCTTGCCATCCTCGGTGAGGAAAAGAGGAATTTCCACTTCTTGATTATTCACGCCACTTGCCGAAAGAGCATAATTTCCTTTTTGGGGAAGTGTAACATGGAAGCTACCGTCTTTGGAGCATTCCGTAGTCTGTCGTTTGGCAGGGTCGCCATTGAGCTTCCCCACATGAACGTGGGCAACGATGCACGGTTTGCCGTCAGCACCGAGGACAGTACCGCGTATCTCGACTTTTGCACATGTCGCAACTGCAAAAAAAACCGTTAAAAAAGAAACGATGAAAGCTCTCATAATTATACCTGATTATTTGTCGGTAAAAATACGAAATGTTTAGAGTGCAGCAAGATAAAACTAAAAGCACTAGAAATTGATAAATGGCAAGAAGCGATGTTTGTTGATATTGATCAAGCCGATCTGCAAACCGCTTCCTAACTGATTGATATTAATAAGCCCTATCTGGACCCCGCTAAATTGCGTAACGCTATTATAGATCCCAAGCTGAAACCCAGTGCCACTTGATGCTTGATTGACAACACCTAACTCCGCGCCTTCTAAGCGGTTTACCACATTGATGGGATTGATCGCCGCACCGTTTACCCTATCTGATGCACTAAAAAATGCCGAGATAGATATTCCATTGATCCTATCAACACCGATACTTCCTGTAAGTGATAAGACAATACCATTGACGGTGATACATTTCCCCCCATGAGGTACACCATCCATGAATGTTTCTTCCGGCGGTGTGTACGGAAATGAAAACAGTCCTCGTCCGGCAAGTTCGAGTTGGAGACCATTGATCGTTTGCTTGAGTGCAGCATTCTCACTTCCGGAATTTGTCGCACCAATGCCGATGCCATTGATTACTTCTACATTGCTCGGTGTATACCAAATGATGTTCTGGGTTTGCGCAAAAGAATAAGACGAAAACAGCGTCATAATAGCGACGCAGAAGATACGGAGGATGATATGGAAGAAAATGCGTTTCATATCCTTACGTTCTCTGACCGAAGAGAACCTGTACTATAATAAACCAAAATTCTCAGAAAAGTTACACGTCTATTCAAATAAGCGGTATTTTCGTCTTCACAAGAATCGACACTTTTAATTATGGAGCAAATTCCGTACCAAACTCTGAACGATGTTTTCATTGACCGCACGAACGCGGAACATCGTCTGCGCCCCTATCTCTATTATAAAAGTGAGCGTGACACTCCCTACAAAGCCATGAACAATGGTGACTTCGGGGATAGAGTCAGAACCTTTACCGCTGGGCTTCATGCGATGGGCGTCAGACGCGGCGATAGGATTGCCCTCATTGCTGAATCCCGACCCGAGTGGGTCATCACAGATTTCTCTGCCCTATCGCTCGGTGCCATCACCGTCCCGATGTTCCCAACTCTGACGGCGAAACAGGTCGAACAGATATTAGCACATAGCGCAGCATCGGTTGCTATTGTCTCTAATGATCTACAACTGGGCAAGGTTATTAAATCCCTTCCGCAGTGTCCTGATCTCAAAGCGATCGTCGTCATGAATGATACATGGCAATCGCAATCTATCCCATTGCCAATACATTCATTTTCTGAGATCGCCCATTCAACCGAAGTGCATCCGTATGATTTTGATACAGAAATTTCGTTAGCGAAACCCGAAGATGTTATTACGATCATCTATACAAGCGGGACAACAGGCATTCCGAAAGGAG
>JBKJHR010000129.1:0-11794 GCA_046598695.1 Kapaibacterium sp. (SeqCode) | reverse complement strand
CGACGTGAAGACGTTCAGCCCGTCTGCACTTCCGAGTATCGCTTCGCAGGCGCGTTCGGGATGCGGCATCATGCCCATCACGTTGCCCTCTTTGTTGACGATGCCCGCAATGTTATTGATAGATCCGTTCGCATTTGTCGCGGCGTTTACGTTGCCACTTGCGTCAGAGTAACGGAAGATGACTTGGTTATTCGCTTCCAAGTCAGCGATGACATCAGGCTCTGCAATGTAGTTGCCCTCGCCGTGTGCGATAGGGATATGCAGAACTTGCCCTTGTGTGAGATCGCTTGTGAACCGCGTATTCGCATTTTCACTACGAAGATCAACATAACTGCACCTGAATTTCAGATTTTCATTTCGCACCAAGACACCAGGAAGCAAACCGCTTTCGCAGAGGACTTGGAAGCCATTGCAAATACCAACGACCGTGCCGCCTTCTTTAGCAAAGCGGATCACATCCTTCATCACCGGAGAGAAACGTGCGATAGCTCCGGTGCGGAGATAATCGCCATAAGAAAATCCGCCTGGAAGTATCACCAGATCAACACCACTGCCGATAGACTCTTCCTTATGCCAAACGAACGACGTATCGGGTTCGCCGAGGACGTTCTTGACGGCATGAAGTGCATCATGATCGCAATTGGAGCCGGGGAAAACGATAATACGGGTTCTCATGCTTGCTTGGTTTCGATAATGCGGAAAGTTTCCATGATCGGGTTCGAGAGAAGCTCTTCGCTTGCTTTCTTGGCGATGGTCTCGGCATCAGCAGGCGTTGACGCCTCGACCGAGAGCCTGATGAACTTCCCGATGCGGGCATCGGTAACAGCATTCATCCCAAGCGAACCAAGCGCATGTTGCGTTGCTTTGCCTTGCGGATCCAAGATCGCTTCTTTTCGCTCGGTGGCGATATATACGTGGTAGTGCATAGAAAAGAGAAAACAACATCGAGGATATAAGAAGTCCCTTTTCATTGTCTTGTTCTTTTATAGCCCCTTTTGAAGAATTATTTTCTGGATTATGCTCGTTCTCATCCAAGCTTCTGGATCCCTAAACCGATGCTTTCGCAAACACCTTCGTATTATTTTTGACAATACCAGCATGAAAAAAAATATTTTTGTATTTATCGCACTCGGATTATTCTGGGCCGGTTGTTCAAAGAGCGATACCTTAACGGGACCTGTTAATCAGACTCCTACGCAACCCAAAGCAGGAAGCACCTTTATGCTGAAAACAACGCCTATTGATACTAATGGTGTTTACCACCCCGAAAACGCTAAGACGGAGAAGGATTCCGTCATGGAAAGCGGTATAATCTTTGCAGGCAAGACGAATGTCACGCATATCATGGCAAAAGTGATGCCTTCTAACAGCGTATCTGAGGCATACTTCAATTATGAATCGAATGGAGACTTCTCAATTTATGCCTCAGGTAGCACTTCGGCGGATGCATGGGTAACATACCCATTTGGATCACAAACTCCTGTCTATCGCACGCAGGATACGACGACAATTGACGGTGCGTTTTCTGTGCGTATTGTTGAGAATGATACGATCTCTGTTGATAGCCGTCCAAACCTTACAATAAATGGAACAACTCTTTCTACTGTAAAACTAAAACTTGTATCGTTATTTACGTTAAGCATACTCGGAACATCATCAAGTTCACGATCAGTATCATATATTTCGTATGCACCTGCTGTCGGATATATTGTGTCCGCATACAAACCACCGGTCAGATCCGCTTCCGGCTCATTCAATGGAAGTGAAACGGTATTGACGAGCTATTCGCTCAAATAGACCTTCAGCGCAATTACGGTTATTTATCAAGGCACGGGGTTTTCTGACCCCATGCTTTTGCATTTTATGTGTCAGTGAGAAGTCCAATCAAACGATAGATTTTCCCAAAGTGTAGAAAAGTGGCGATAAGTGGAGAATTGTCGTATATTTGCAGATAGGTATATCCACTTTATAAGCGTGGGGAGCGGCAGTGCTAACCTAAAATGAATCTTTTTTCATAGGAAGTACTCGTTACACCATCGCTCCCGGCGCGTAGAGAGGTGGTTGCCCGTATAAAAAAACTGCATTCTTTTTTCCATTGTAGATCATGAAGAAACAACTCATCAAACTCACAGTATTTCTCATGGTGCTTTCTTGTATTGGCTCCGTTGCCAACGCACAAGAAACGCAGCCGGAAATGTCAACCCCCGCCGTCAAAACGTGGCCACGCAACCTCACCTTCGGTCTCGGAGCCGGTATCAATCTGAACTTTGCTTCAGGTGATTACCAGATCCCAGGAGACTCGAATACCTTCTCAAGCGGATTTGGTGTCGGACCGACATTCCATCTTCTCTTTGAAATTCCATTTGCAGAGAATTGGATGGTATCACCACGCATTGCTTTCAATGAAAGAAGTGCTTCATTCACGGATGGTAAGTCAACCGCAATTGACCCCGCAAATAGGGATACTAACTTCGCATTTTCGCTACAGCATATCGGACTTGATGTAAACTTCAAGTATTCTTTCAATAATTTTCATGTGCTCTTCGGACCTTCGTTCAGCTCGGCGATCAAGAAGACCTATGCCTTTGGCAACAGCGCAGCCGCAAGCGGATCAAGCAGTGATCTCCCGAATGCAAGCAGCTTCTTCATCTCCGTTGGTGCAGGTGTCGGCTACGATATACCGATCAATAAGACGAACACCGTTTGGCTTTCACCGGAAGTATTTTATCATCTCGGTTTAACGAATCTTGGTGGCGATAACAGTACCTTGAAGGTATCGAATCTTCGCGCCGCATTATCGGTAAAGTTTGATCTTGGTGATAAGAAGCAAGAAGTGATGATGGCTTCTGCGGAAAAGCCTGAAATGAGTATTATGGCAAAAGGGATATTGCCAAACGGCGATCTCACAACTGACCCGATCATTCCTGAGCAAGCAACACGCACACGTAGTTCGATGCCGTTGCTTCCGTATGTCTTCTTTGATTATAATTCTGAGAAGATCCCTGCACGTTACAATACCAGCAGTGCGGCAACAGGCTTCAGCATTGAAAGTTTGCAAGGCAGAACCGAAGAGGAAGTCAATCATCAAGGTTTGAATGTCCTCGGTGCACGTATGAAGCAGAAGCCAAGTGCGAAGATCAAGTTGACCGGTACGAATTCGAATTCCGGTGACGAGCGCAATAATATCCAGCTCTCCAAAAAGCGCGCACTTGCTATCAGAGATTATCTCGTTAATAGCTGGGGCATTGATGGTAGTCGCATTATTGTTGACCAACGTAATTTGCCTGAGCTTCCGACAAATCCTGTTACCAAAGCCGGTATGGAAGAGAATCGCCGCGTGGAAATTTCTTCAGATGATGCAAGCATCACCGAGCCAGTGAAGATAGAGAACCGCAAGTCAGAGGCGATCGGCGAAACACTTGTTCGCTTCGAGACGAATATCCGCAACGCCGATAAGGTCAGCATCAATAGCTGGAAGATCACGATGGATATGAACGGTTCACTGATCAATAGCGTCACACAAAGCGGCAACGGCAATCCACCGCGTACCGTCCCTGTGACGATTCCCGAAGCAATGAGCTATGCCAACCAACCTATCCATTATCAAATGGAAGTGGTTGATTCATCAGGCAAGACGCACGTTGCAGATGGCATGACGCGTATCGTCCGCAAGACGGTTGATCGTGATAATCTTGAGAAGTACGCAATGCTCTCATTCGATTTCGATAAATCCGAGATCAATGACCGCGCACAAAAGATGATCTCGCTTATTGGTGAGAGCATTAACCGTGAAGCGAATGCCGTTGCTGTTCGCGGCTTCTGCGATAATACCGGAGCTGATGATTACAACCAAGCACTCTCCGAAGCCCGTGCCGCCGAAGCAGCGAAAGCTCTTCGTGCCGCGACGCGCTTACCTGCAAATGTGCAGGTCGTCGGTAATGGCAAACGCTCACCGAAGTTCAACAACGAACTCCCCGAAGGCAGAATGCTCAATCGCCGCGTGGAAGTAGAGATCCAGAAATCGAGCAGATAATCATCTGCATTGTTAACGTATGTAATGTAACAGGGTGGACTTTATGTCCGCCCTGTTTTTTTTTGTAACAAATCGTCTCATTACGGTGTCACTTATAGAAGGCATTCACTTCATATTGTGTTGCGATAGGCATGAAAATCATTATCATACGTTCTCTCTTCTTCTTCGTAGTAGCCCTTGGTTACTGCTCTGCCTTTGCACAGCCCGTTACCCAAACTGCAACACATGATATAAGTGGTGTATTGTTTCTATCACCTATTGCGAATGAAAGGGTTGAAATTGGTACTACTTTCACCCCATCATTTCGCATTAAGAATCTTGGCACTTCGTTAGAAACATCTGACTCGATTTTCCTTGTAATAAAAAGTCCGAAAGGTATTTCTATCTACCGAGATGTCGTTGTCTTAAAAAACATAGCGGTAGGGAGCCAGAGAGATACCATCTTTAGAGTTTTCTATACTTCGCAGGCAGGCAAGTACCAACTATGTGCATATTCAAATTTACAGAATGATGAAGATAGATCGAATGATACACTCTGTATCAACATCACAGTAGCTAAGCCAAGTAATATTGTTGTAGATTCGATACTCAGTCCTTTCTCGGGACAAGTTTTTGCACAAGGTACGGCGGTGCCTCTTACGGGTGCCTACCGTGCAACAGGCGGTGCACAAGATTTTATCAATACACATACACGAGTCCAGATCTATTCTTGCGACAATGACCTATTAGTTTTTCAGTCGGATACTATTATACCAACTCTGAAGATCGATTCGCCATCAGTGCAATGTGTATTCCCTACTCATCAGGGAATCTACAATATCAACTCTCTTCCTCTTGGCTGTTATCAGATTACAATGTCGGCGTTTAAGATAGGAGATACCTCAACGTATGCCGAAGAAGGACAGGGTTCATTCCTTATTGTTGCAAGCAGTATGAATAACACTGTTCGTCCTGATACGATCATTCAGCCGATCACGAGTCAACGTTATCTTACATTTTCAGATATACCCATCAAAATACGTTTTCATAATGTCGGACTTGCTGATCAGACGAATGTTAATGTATCAGCTGTTGTGATCAATCAACGCAATGGAGTTGTGTATAGAGATACTGCTACTATTAGTAGCTGGAAGAGTGGAGAAACGAAAGAGGTTACATTCAAAAGTTTGATATATACTCTTTCGGACGAATATAGGGTGTATGGAATTTCCCTTCTCAAGAATGATCAAGATAAAGCAGACGATACGACATCTATCCCTTTCTTTTGGGGACTTGATAATGACGCCGAAGCGGTGCGGATCGTGTATCCTCTCGCCGATGAGAAGATAAAAGAAGGTACAGATTTTACGATCAAAGCAGAATTCCGCTGGGTGGGGTCATCTGATTCTTATGTTGACATTCCCGTTCGCTTTGTCATCCGCCGATGTGCTGATGATTTTGTTATTGCACAAGTGGATTCTACCATTGCTTTATTGAATCATGACACCAATGACATCATCTTTTCCTTTCCCAGTAAAGTGGGTGAGTATAGCTCTAAGGCTCTAATACCGGGATGCTACCAACTCTGTGCTATCTTACGAGGGAAAGATTATAACTCAAAGAATGATACAACATGCTCATCGTTTACGATAACGGATAAAGCACGAGTAAATGGCAACGAAGACCAATCCACAAGTAATTTCTCTCTCGAGCAAAATCGACCAAATCCATTCGCCACAAAGACGTCGCTCCGTTATAGTCTGCCTACAAATGGCAGAGTCACTATCCGGATAGCTGACATAGCGGGGAAAGTTATTAGGACGGAAATGAGCAATGAAGAAATGAGCGTTGGTGAGCATGAAGTGACCATTGATCTCAGAGGTACACCATCGGGCACATATTTCTGCGAGCTGACTTTCACAAATAGCCGAGGCGAAATACTGCACAGAGTCAAGGCGATAACGCTCTCGAAATAATTCGTCATACATAAACAATTCTCCGCGAACCTTTGCACCTCGGTTTGCGTCATTTGCTTTGCTAAAAAGAATTCGTGAATGACCAAACTCGTAAAGTATCTTATCGGTATCGCACTTCTTGTGATCGTGGCATTATGGCTGATCTTTTTCTGGCATAATCCTGCGAGTACGAATTCCAAGACCGAAGAGATGATCATCGTCCCCAAAGGGGCGTCGCTCTCGCAGATAGCTGATTCGCTGGCGAAGTACAACCTTATCCGCTCGAAAATGACGTTCAAGCTTGCGGCAAAGCTTGTTGGTGATGCGTCGAAGATGCAACCGGGAAGTTATCGCATTGCATACGGATTAACAAATACCGAGATCATCTCGCGCTTTACCGGCACGGAGTTTGCCATCATCTTTGAAGTCACCTTCCCCGAAGGAAGCCATATCCGCAGAGTGGCGTCTATCGCCAAACAGAAACTCGGCATTGACTCAGCTCTTTTTGTGAAGCTCTGTAAGGACACTGCCTTTATCCGCACACTTGGTTTGCCGAAAGAAGCAAAAACTGCCGAGGGGTATCTTTTCCCTGAGACGTATAGATTTTATGTGAGTGTCTCGCCGCAAGAATTAGTGAAAAAAATGGTTGCTGAATGGAAGGACAAAATTCCTGATTCACTCTTGCGCCGAGCAAAAGAGTTACACTTTACAACGCACCAACTGATGACCTTCGCATCTATCGTTGAAGCCGAAGCGCATCGTCCCGATGAGCGCGATACGATTGCAGGGGTGTATTGGAATCGCTTGAAGATCGGCATGAAGCTTGATGCCGACCCAACCGTTGCGTATGGCTTAGACCTCAATCGCCCCGTTACTGCCGCCGAGCTTCGCATTCCCGGAGCCTATAATACATATCAGCAAGTGGGCTTACCACCCGGACCTATCAATAATCCAGGCAAAGCCGCGATCATCGCCGCGCTGAACCCTGCCAAGCATGATAAGATATATTTCGTCGCACGGCGAGACGGAAGTGGTGGGCATTACTTCTCAAAAACATCTGCCGAGCAAACAACGGCGATCAAGCGGAGTAATGAGAATCAAGGGATGCGGTAAAATAAGATATACCTTTCTCCGAATAATTTATCGAATCAACCGTCTCCTGAGCATCTCTAATGCGGCATCGGTTGCGCGTTCGCGGATGATGGAGCGCGAGCCAGTATTTTGGAGCAATCGTGTTTCTGTTGGCTTTCCTTTTTCGGCAAGAGCAAGCCATACCGTGCCAACAGGTTTTTCTTTTGTGCCACCATCGGGACCCGCAGTGCCAGTTTCGGAAATAGCATACGTGGAGTCGTATTTCTTGCGGATACCTTCTGCCATGGCGATCGCACATTCCTCGCTGACCGCGCCGTACTTCTTCAATATATCTTTACTCACACCAAGCTCCGATGTCTTGATCTCATTCGCATAGCTGACAACACCGCCGGGGAATACATCGCTCGAACCGGGGATGTTCGTGATCTTCATTGCTACCATTCCTCCTGTACAACTTTCAGCAGTCGAGACGGTTGTTTTTGTTTTTTTCAACAAGCCGACGACGGATTCTTCAAGCGTTTCATTTTCAGAGCCAAAGATAAACCCTGCTGCGCGGATGCGGAGGTGATTTTCTATGCGCGTGGAGATCGCTTGCGCTTTCTTTTCTGAGTCGGCGCGGACGGAGATGCGCAAACGCAATCCGCTTGTCTTAGGTAAGAAGGCAAGTGTTGCACCTTCTTCCAAAAATTCTTTCACATCACCGATCTTCTCTGCGAGAAGTGATTCACCAATTCCAGTTGTAAGCAAGACGCGATGATGGATCACTTGTCCGAACTTCCCTTTATAGAGCTTCTTGAGTTGTGGAATAACGGAGTACGTCATCAATCCTTCCATCTCATGCGGCACACCGGGGAGAATGACGAACGTCTTGCCCTTCACATGATAAAGCAAGCCAGGGGCAGTACCCCATTCATTTGGTAATGCAAGGAAATCTGTCGGTACCATTGCCTGCCCGATATTTATATCGGGCATTTTCTTGTAGCCGTGGAGAGTGAAGCGCGCTTTTACACGAGTAAGAGTCTTTTTATCTAAGAGGAGTTCTTTGTCGAAGTATTTTGCAACGACGGCTTTGGAAATGTCGTCATGTGTAGGACCGAGCCCGCCTGTAGCGATCACGACATCGGATTCCTTCCATGCCCGTTGTACCGCTTGGCGTATGTCACGGATGCTATCACCGCACGTCGTAATGCGATGAACATCAATGCCAATAGCATTAAGTTTTTTGGAAAGCGTTGAGGCATTCGTGTTGACGATCTGCCCGATCAGGAGTTCATCGCCAATAGAAAGAAGTTCTGCTTTGAGCATGAAGTATCTATGTTATCGCAACCACACAACATATCCCCACATTGCCAGATGTGCTGCGATATTCGCATAGACACCTGCAACAGCATCATCGAGCATCACTGCTGTGCCGCCGGATGATCTCTCGAAAATTCTGGCTGGGTAGGGTTTGATAATATCAAACAATCTAAAAAAAAGAAATGCCAATATGATAAAAACAATATCGCCTTTATAGGCAAAGCTAATGAGCGCGATCCATTGCCCAAGCACTTCATCTATCACCACAATGCCGGGGTCGTGCTCTCCGGTCTTGAGTTCGACAATATCTGTGGAGACTGCACCAATAGCTATAGAAAAAATAATTGTAGTAACAAGCCACCAATTATTTTGCAAGAACGGCAAAAAATAATAGAGAGCCGCCGCCGCCGCTGAGCCAACCGTGCCAGAAGCAACAGGAGAAAGACCGAGAAAGCCGAACGTCGCAATGGCAAGGGCGAACACAGGCACGCTCCGCAATTTCTCCGGAGGTGCAGCCCAAAGGCGTGAACGCGCTTTTGCGATCGGGTTCATCTATACTATGAATGAGTGAGCTAAAGTTTTTGTGTTGAGCTGCTACCGAAATACTTCGCAATACCTGCACGAAGCACTTGAACATTGTCGTAGAGATATTGTGCTTTTGTAGCAACAGTAAGAACCGTCACGACGATCATCCCATAAAAATAGACATCGTGATTATGGAGAGTTACACCGATCTCTTGTGCCTTTGCGCCGAGTGATCCGCTAAAGAGCACGTGGGTTGCAAGCACATACGCAATAAACAACATCTGAATAAACGTTTTAACTTTGCCAAAGTTACTCGTCTTCACTGGCAAATCTACACTATCAGAAAGAACGCGGAAAAAGGTCATCAATATATCGCGTGCGATCACGACCCATACCGTCCATTCGGGGATAAGATCGACACTTGCAAAGGCAATGAATGCCGCGCTTGTTAGAATTTTATCGGCAAGGGGATCAAGAAATGCCCCGAGCGGTGAGGTGAGTTTCCAAAGGCGAGCGAAATATCCGTCATACCAATCGCTTAGTGCGGCAATAAGGAAGACAACAGCAGCCCACGAATACTCCGGCGGTGCAACGACTGCGAAGAGTACATAGAATACTGGTGCAAGTAGTATTCGTAAGACCGTGAGCTGCGTAGGAAAACTCATTTTATCAACGTAAACGATTTCATCATATTCTTGATCTTTTTCGTATCGCGCTCTTTTTTATCGAGTCCGAGAAAGATCAATTGATAGAGCCTCGGACGTGCGATCGCGCACTGAAAGAGGTTGAAATAATTCTTTCCGTCACTCACAGATGTATAATGTACTGACTTTGCTGGTGCTCCTTGCTGTGTGAAGTTCGATTGCTTTTCGATCACACCTTTCATGTTGTTGATGGCGCCATCACGTGCAAAATCAAGCATGACCTTTTCGTCTAGCCCAATAAAGGTAGAGTCAGGATAATCGTTATAACTTACCACAAGCACATTACCCTTCGCATCGTAATACGATTGGATATGCACAAGAAGCTTGGTGCTGTCATTGGTCGTAACAGGCTCTGTTGTTGCTTCAAGCGGAGTAAAATCCTTCGGAAGAGCAATGGAGTATCGTCCTTCAACAGAAGTGACCTTTTTTGCTTGCGCAAATACTGACGCGCTTCCGATGAGCAGAAGCGCGAGAATGAGAAGATTTTTTTTCATTAATTATTTTACGATCTTGAATGAGTTGAACGCATTTTTGACTTCATTGCTTTCAACGGTTGAAGCGTCCATGCCGATATAGATCATTTGATATAAGCGTGGTTTGGCGATGATATAATCCAACCTGCCATATCCTTTATGTGTTTCGTCGAGCATCGTGTTGAACCATACTGAACGCGCAGGGCTGCCTTCGTACTTGAAGTCTGTTTGCTTTTCTTGGTTGCCTTTCATGTCGCCGATAACGCCATCACGGACATCATCCATCATCTTCTCCATCGGCTTCATGTCGAAGGTCTCGATCGGGTAATCATTAAAGCTGAGGATAAATGCACTGCCGTCAGATTTCTCGCTGGAGTATAAGTGCATGTCGATCTTTCCGGCATCGGTTTCGATCGGGTTGGTCTTCAAAGTTGGGTTGCCAAAACCGGGAGGTAGTGTAATGGAGAATTTTCCCTCTTTGGAATCAATGACAATTCCTCCGGGCGTAGGTGGTGTTGCGGCTTTTGCCGAGTCAACGGATTTGGTAGAATCGTTTTGTGCTGAATCCTCTTTTTTACAAGATACCAAACTTGCGGCGATCAGAGCTGCAACGGCGAGAGTACGAAAATGTAATTGCATAGTGTGTGTGTACTGAATGTGAAAGAATCCTTAGCAAAGTGACGCGATCTTTGCCATCTCCCAAGCGATATGCAAGGGAAATTGTCTGAATACACGTCCTACGTTAAACAAATATACCACTCTGGAGGGAGTGGTATATGAGGAAAGATAAATTGTGAGTGCGCCTTACGCCGGAACTGCCTCTGTGCGGAGCTTCGCCAAATGCAAGAAACGCAAGACAGAGATGTAAAACCAGCCCATATCGAACTCATACCACTTCACCGAGAACTTCGCGCTCGATGGGAATCTGTGGTGGTTATTATGAAGCTCTTCGCCCGAAAGGAGAATGCCCATAGGACCGAGATTGCGGCTTGCATCATCAACCGTAAAGTTACGATAACCGATCGTATGACCAAGTCCGTTGACAACACCTGCTGCCCAGAACGGTACCCAGAGAACAAGTCCCATCCATACGAATACGCCTGGAAGCAACCCGAATACCAAGAGGGAAATGCCGAGAAGGACGAACGGTCCGAAATACTTTGTCGGCTCGAAAAAATTACGCTCAAGGAAGTCGTTCGGGACACCCTTGCCGAACTTCTCGACCGTCTCGCCATCACTATATGCGCGGCGGTAGTACTTTACCCCAAGAAAAAGGATCTGTGCCCAGCCGTGGATCACAGGAGAATGCGGGTCATTCTCTGTCTCGCAATGAGCGTGGTGCTTGCGGTGGACGGCAACCCATTGGATCGCCGACATGCCGGTAAAAAGCCATAGCCATAACCGCATCGGGAAAGCAGCTATTGGGCTGAAAATAACCGAGTTATGGGTTAAAGAACGGTGTAAGTACAACGACGTACACATGATCGTAAAGTGTCCGGCGATCACAATAATGATCAGCGCGCCCCACCAAGTATGTATTAAAAAAGAGAGATCCATGAGTGCAATATAGTCATAATTATAGCCACATATAAACGATGAAACCTCGGTAAAGGTTTGGTGCTTTTGCCAAAACACCCCTGAAGCGCCTCAGAAACGCGATATAAGAGAAAGTGATAGGGGGATGCGAAGCTGACTTTGCAAAATTCCGGAGGCACGATGTACACGGCAGCCCAG
>JBKJHR010000234.1:0-4312 GCA_046598695.1 Kapaibacterium sp. (SeqCode) | reverse complement strand
AGTATCTTGATAGCTGCATATACTTACAGTTGGAAGAATGACAGAGTCATGCGCACTTATTACGATTTTAGGTTGACTCGTTAAGCTATTCACACCAACGAAGACGACCGTATCAAGATGGAGGATGCTATCAGTTGTCATACTACTAATGACAACAAGTGCGGTACCATTGGGGACGGATTGTTGCGAGAGCGATGGATCCCACTTTAGTTTGAAATTTGCACCTGTACCAGAAGGCAACGTTAACGGAATTGGCGGAAGCTTTACAAACGACAGTGCACCTGAAGAGATGATTTCCACCGTAGAATCAACGAACGCAATTTTTTGGATAAGAAGTGTTTCGCAAGAGAGATTTGAAAGACGCACAGAATCGGAAATACTATTGCATGCATCAGCAAGTAGATTGATTGAGTTTGGTTCTAAGATCGGGCTCTTCGCTGTTGCCGTAATCTCGCCATCACCACCATCAATTGTTTTCCATACATTGCCGTCAAGATCAAACGCATAAACGACACGTCCAGCGCATCCAGTTACGGAAAAACGGGTGTCTCGTAAATTGACAGGTCCCTCAACATACTTCCAAGTATAACCGCCGTTGGTTGAGCGGTACATGCCTTCTTGCTTTCCAAGATTTGTGCTAAAATAGGAGCTTTGTACATAGAGCGTATTTCCTATACCGGCTATATGCCCCGTCGTTCTGATAGGTAGTCTTCCAATTTGTCTCCAATTTTGTCCGTAATCTTGCGAGCGTACTACATTAGTAAATGGGATTGACAGTATTCCATTCTGCTCTCCTGCCATCACGAAATTCGGTGTGCCTTTCTCTGCATAGACTCCCCACGACTCCGTTGTTTCGCTTGTCGAATTCCACGAAAGTCCACCATCGTCTGTCCATAATGAAGTCCCGAGATAGACTGAAGCAACTCCATGAAGATCATCCGTAAAGTTTAGATGATCGAAAGATTCTTTGGAGATCGAATAAAAGCTGTTTGCCTTATCGCCTGAAAAGAAAAAGCCACTGGCAGTCGGTGTAAATTTATCCCTTTGTGTAACCATCACCCCTCGAGGAGTTTCATATACGGATGAGCCAGACTCTATAATTGCATTAGCTTCTACCCATGAGGCACCAGCATCTGTCGTTCGCCATAAATTATGTCCAAAGCCAAGACTTTGGATCATTGTCGCCCATCCATTGAGCGAATCCGTCATAAAAATATCTGACACATACGAAGTAAATTGATACCCGGCAGGAATAATGGATTTTGTCCACGTCGCTCCGCCATTGCTTGTCCTATAAATTCCGTAGATACCGTTCGTACCAATGAGGCCTCGTTGTTCGTTAAAAAAGAAGGACGCTCCCACGATTTCGTTATCGGGTGGAGGGGTCTGAAAGACTTTTGTCCAATGAGTACCAACCTGTGCACTGGTTTTTTGTGGTACGGATGCAAGTATAGCTACACACAAAAAAATGAGGTGTACCCATACATGCATGAAACAGTTATTCTTCTTCTGCACCGGAGAACGTATTTTGCCTGTAGATGAAATACTATATTCCGAAGTTTACCACAATAGATATACGAAAATATTGGGAGAAATGTGCCTTTGGAAGAAGCTAAAACGAAAAATTGTGGGAATAGGATAGCGTCGCCGTGATCTCATTGAACGGTGTAGTCGTCATCAATCCCGGTAAACCGGAGGAGTTCTGCGTCGCATAGATCGTGAGCGAGAACGTCCCCTGCTCAGTGAAGCGATAGCTGGAATTCAACGATTCATTAAAAGTGGTTGATTTTGAACTGAGCGGCTCAACCGTATTAAACGACATACCAAATGATCCTCCTAAAGAAAGTGTATTATCAAAGAAGCCTTTTGAGGCATTGACGTTTATGCCGAAAAGCTGCGTTGTCGCAGTTGATTGTCGTGAGTCCGCAAATAAGAGCGAACCACCAAGATTCAATCCTGATTGAAAAAAGGAAACATTATAATTCAATGAAGCCGTTTTTGTCTGTGAATTTGATAATTGCGTTGAATAGACATTCAAGTCCTTGAACTCCTGATACGAACCGCTAAAAACGATAGAATGGCTCATCGTTGGGCTTATAAAGAGCAATCGTGGAGTGAATGATGCCGACTGAGACACATTGCGTACTCTAATTGAGTCATTCTTTGACAAAGCGTTTGTATTGCTCACAGTTTGAGTTGTCGAGTAATTCGTATAGTTCAAGTCTATCCCAAATGTCTGCGAAGGGTTCAAGCTCAGATTGCCTGATCCGATGACCCTATCGGTCTTAGATATTTTTGTAGCAAGAAGATTATCATTCTGCAAGCCAACAGAGCCGGAGAATCGTACCTTGCCATTATCAATGTCGAAAGATGGAGAGATCGTGTAATTTTCGATGTCTGTCGTAAAATAATATGCTCCATGCGAGTTATAGTCAGGCTCGATCCTTTCATATCCAATACGTATGGAGAAATGTGGAATTGTGAAAGCAAGCCCTACATTGCTTGCGAAGGTCAAACTCGTTGAGGAGCGCGTTTCGATAAGTCCGCTCAAGCTATTAGGGATCTTGGATGAATCGATCTTTGGTGAACGAATGTCACGAGTGTAAAGGCTTGCGGCCCCCTCGGCATCAAGACTTAATTCTTCAACAATAAACACTTTTGTATTTAGCCCAATGACCACATTCTCTGAGGGGAAAAGTGGTAGCAGAGACGGAGCACGCTTGAGTGAGTTAGAGTCATCAATGGAATGTAAATAGATAGCATTGAAGAAATTCTTCTCACTAGCAAATCCAATTTTTGCGGCATATCCTTTCCGTTCATACGCTGGCAGAATGCCCAGATCAACGGTATCTTCTTCCACAGCGCGTTGGAAACGTCCATACATGACCGATAAACGCAACGGACCGGGCTGGAGGTCAAGTCCCCCGCCTAGAAATGTTATGCCAGAAAGTGTATATTTTGAATACGTAAGCGAGCGATACCCCAAATGGATCGTTGCCCATTTATAGGCGGGCGAAACACCATATTGGTTGAAAGGCTGCCTAAACTCGTTTTCCTGATCGGAAAGAACAAACGTAAAAGGAAAGGATACCCCATAAAGCGAAAGTGTTGGCGAACCAACGAAATTCCATGAGGTTGCTGGGCGACGACGCTCTGCCCCAGAAACGGAGTATTTCGTCACTGCTAAACTCAAAGATCCGTCCAATGAAAATGGTTTTACATCGCCGAGCGTTGAAAGCTCCTGGGAAAATACGGAGCCGGAAAGAATGAGCAAAAACCCAAGAGCCACAACGGAGATAAACCGAAAGCGCGCTTGAGATTGCTGTTTTCCCCTATTTTCCCGTCTTGACATCTACATACAATGAAAAAGGCACTACTTTAGGCTCCTAAAATACAAAGATTTTCTCGGAGTCTCAACATATTTTTACTTTTTCTTAAAACCGACATCGCCACCTATATTCTGGCGTAATTTTGCATTCCGTTTTTGATTAAGTGTTCAAGGATAATTAAGTATGGATATAATACGTCTTGAAAATGTGAGAAAAACCTACGGCAGTTTTATTGCAGTGGATTCTATCAACCTCAGTATTTCCGCTGGCCAGATATTTGGCTTGCTTGGTCCCAATGGAGCAGGGAAGACTTCAACGATCAGAATGCTCAATGGAATTACCTACCCTGATTCTGGCTCTATTACGCTCTTCGGAGAAGCATTAGCTCCACATCATAGAGATCGTATTGGATATATGCCTGAGGAACGAGGGCTTTATCGCAAGCTGACCGTTCGTGCTCAATTGGAATACCTCGGTTCTCTGCGCGGGCTTGATGCAGCTACACTCAAATCAAGCATTGATAAATGGCTTGAAAGGTTCGAGCTGACCCCTTGGGCGAAAAAGAAAACAGGGGAATTGTCAAAGGGAATGCAACAGAAATTGCAGTTTATTACGACTATCCTTCACGACCCCGAACTTCTCATACTTGACGAACCTGTTTCTGGTCTCGACCCGATCAACGCTGAGTTGATCAATGAAATTATCTTTGAGCAACGTGCCGCCGGAAAGACGGTGCTTTTCTCTTCGCATAGGATGGAGCAGGTTGAGCAAATATGTGATGAGATCGCAATGATCGACCGTGGTTCTATTGTGCTCTCAGGCACCATTCGTGACGTCAAGAAGAACTCCGGCAAGCACATGGTGCGGCTTGTTTTTGAAGGCGGGAATGATGTTGCTTCTCTTGTCGGGCGATTCCCTGTCCGCATTGCGGAGAGCCACACAAATGAGATCATTTTCGAGCTTCTTCAAGGTGCAGAACCGCA
>JBKJHR010000123.1:0-5169 GCA_046598695.1 Kapaibacterium sp. (SeqCode) | reverse complement strand
GATTCGACTGGGTTAGATCACTTTCTTGTTCATTTCAAGTTTAATAAAATACCCAACCGACAAGAACAAGAAGGCATCAAAAGATGGGTCGGCGTAAAATATCCGAATAAAGAATTGGAAATTAAATTCGATAGATGATGATATATTTAATGTTATGTATTTTTGTTCTTGGGTATATATTCATTATATTTGAGCACCCACTACAGGTCAATAAGTCAGCAACGTCTCTGCTCACTGGTGTTCTTTGTTGGCTGGTCTATATTCTTGGTGCCAATGATGTGCATCTTGTAAACGAAGAACTGCTCGCTCATCTTGGAGAAATATCATCAATTCTTTTTTTTCTCTTAGGTGCAATGGCGATCGTTGAAGTTGTTGATGCACATGATGGATTTTCTCTTCTTACAGATAAGATCAAGACCACGAATAAAGCGTATCTCCTTATTCTTCTTTCTGTAACGACGTTCTTCCTCTCGTCATTGCTCGACAATCTTACGACGACGATCGTGATGGTGTCATTAGTAACCAAAATACTTTCAGAGAAGGAGGATCGGCTCTACTTCTCGGGGATGGTCATCATTGCTGCAAATGCTGGTGGAGTGTGGTCTCCTTTGGGCGATGTAACAACAACAATGCTGTGGATCGGTGGTCAAATATCAGCAGGTGCTATAATAAAAAGTCTGTTTCTCCCTGGTATCCTTTGCATGGCAATACCTTTAGCAATACTCGTATTCAAATTTAGAGGACAAAGAATTGAAAGAAGTGCTGATGATACTGAGCAATCACATCAAAATCCTCGAAGAAAACTCTTCTTGATCAGCGGGATTTCCGCTTTGCTTTTCGTCCCAATTTTCAAAATGGTAACGCATTTACCCCCCTTTATGGGTATGATGTTTGCTATTGGTATCATCTGGATTATCGTCAGTAGTGTACATAGTGGAGAAAGATCTGCTGCTCGCAAACATTTTTCAGCCTCAGAAGCTCTAAAAAAAATCGACACACCGAGCATCCTTTTTTTCTTAGGGATATTATTAGCTGTTGCAGCACTTCAATCAGTACATCTACTCACGGATGCGGCAGAATGGTTAACCGTTCATGTTCCGAGCATTCCTCTGACAACTATGGTATTAGGGTTGCTATCATCGGTTATTGATAATGTGCCACTGGTTGCGGCATCCCAAGGGATGTATGATCTCCACTCAATGCCGCAAGACCATTCGTTCTGGATCTTTCTGGCATACGCTACCGGTACTGGTGGGAGTGCTTTAATCATTGGATCTGCAGCAGGGATCGCAGCAATGGGGATTGAAAAAATAGATTTTATTTGGTATCTAAAGAAGATCACATTTATCGCTATTCTTGGATTTTTGAGCGGATTCTTATTTTTGATGTGTTTTCTTTAGCGATTCTCACGAAAAACTTCTTTTTATGTCAAGAATATCGACCAATGACTCTGATGAAGAAATACCTATCCACCCAGGAAGTGATAACGTTGTTGGTATACGTCGGCGAGATCTTTTCATTAGAGCAGGTATAGTAGGTGCCCTGGCAGGAACGATCGGAGTTCTTTTCCAGGTCGCATTAAATCTCTTTGAAACATCAAGACTCTCGCTACTGACCGTATTGAAAGAGTTTCCGCTTTGGGGATGGGCTATTCTTCCCGTCATTGGCGGATTCTTAGCTGGCTTGTCAGGTTATTTGACCGAACGTTTTGCTCCCGAAGCAGCCGGTAGTGGAATACCTCATATCAAGGCTGTTCTTCTCAATATCCGTGAGTTGAGGTGGAAAACATTGCTTCCCGTGAAATTTTTTGCAGGATTATTGAGTATCGGCTCCGGACTTTCATTAGGGCGTGAAGGTCCTACAGTGCAGATGGGCGCAAGTGTTGGTAAGGGAGTGTCTGAATTTCTCAAGCTTGATGAACATTCCTCAAAAAATCTTATCTCAGCTGCATCTGGCGCAGGATTATCAGCGGCATTCAATGCTCCCCTTGCAGGATTTATCTTTGTGATCGAAGAGCTTCAAAGAGAATTCTCACCAACAAGCTTTGGAAGCGCTTTTATCTCTTGTGTCGTCGCTGTTGCTATAAGTAGGATATTTACAGGGCAACTTCCTTCGTTCCATATACAGGGTTATCCGATGCCACCCCTTTCAGCGCTACCATTATTTGCAATGGTCGGGCTTCTTGCAGGATATGCTGGCGTGGGTTTCAATAAACTGTTGATCTATACTGTCCGTAAATCAAAGTCACTGACAATGATAAGGTGGAAAAAAATGGCAATAATGGGAGTCATTGCTGGTCTTATCCTATGGTGGTTGCCAGAAGCCGTTGGTGGAGGGCACAAAACAGCTGAAGCTATTTTAGAAGGTAAATTTGCATCTTCCGATCTTATTCTCTTTCTGATCGCGTTATTCATTATTAAATTCGGATTTACAATTGCAAGCTACGCCTCAGGAGCACCAGGTGGTATATTCGCACCCCTACTCGTTCTTGGTGCGCTTATCGGTTTAATTTTTGGGCAAGTGAGTGCATTGGTATTTCCCACTATCGGTACAGTGCCCGCTGCTTTTGCCGTTGTCGGGATGGCAGCAATGTTCACCTCCATCGTAAGGGCACCACTGACGGGAATAGTCCTTATTCTGGAAATGACAGGTAACCAAGAGCAACTTTTTGCTTTGATCTTGGCATGCTTGATCGCCTACCTTGTGGCAGAACATGCACGTAATATGCCAATTTATGAAGCATTGCTTGAGGAAGACCTTAGCGAGGATGAAAAAGAGATCGCAATGAAGGAGATGGAAGGAAAGTAGTTACTCATGATAGATTTAAGAGAGGCACCCCTCTCCCATTATACCTGAATCAAAATTGCACTGAGATTCGTTAGTCATTACGTAGAATAAACCCACAGCAGTAAGGAGAATCGTTTTATGGCAAGAAGCATCAATAAGGCAACCATTATGGGTAATGCCGGAAAAGATACAGAACTTCGTTACACCGCTAATGGAAAAGCATACGCAAGTTTTTCTGTAGCGACAACTGAATCATGGAAAGATGCAAGTGGAGCACAGCAAGAGCGTACCACATGGCATAACATTAAAGCATGGGATCGCCTCGCAGAAATTTGTGGACAATACGTGAAGAAGGGTACACAGGTATATATCGAAGGGCGTATCGAAAACCGTTCGTACGATGATAAGGACGGTAATAAGAAGTATATTTCTGAAATCACTGCCAATGAATTGATTCTTCTCGGTGGTGGTAATCGCGGCGAACGCGGAAATAGTGATTCAGGTGACGGCGGAGGGTATAACTCCGGCGGTAACAGCAATAGCAATGGCGGCTATAACGGTTCTCAATCGGCACCGTCGCAGGGAGGCTCAACGTCTCAGGCGATGCCTACACAGGATTTCGATCAGTCAATTCCCGACGCTGATCTTCCATTTTAACAAACAACGTGCGTTCATCAAAATACACTGATCTTAAAGTCGGAGTCACCGTACTCCTCGGTCTTTCGATCTTACTTTTTGGCATTGCATGGGCAAAGGGTTGGAGCATAGGTGAGCGTCATCCGCTCTATGCTCGCTTTGCATCTGCGGGCGGTGCCGAACGTGGCGACCCCGTGTTTATTCGTGGCATCAAGCGTGGTGCCGTCTCAAGTGTGGAGGTTAATGAGCAGGGCGAGATCATCATGGCGATCGATCTTGATAAAAAAATACCGCTCTACAAAGATGCTTCCGCTTCGATCATGATGTTGGAGTTGATGGGCGGAAAGAAGATCGAAATTCTACCCGGTACGCTGGGCACGTTCGATGTTGATCATGATACGATCAGCGGCGTGAACTCCGGCGATATGAGTACGCTCGTCTCGATGGTGAATTCACTCTCGGGCAACATCCGTACGATCGCAGCTCATGCCGATTCATTGATCGTGTCATTGAATAGCATTGTTGGCGATCCGAAGTTCAAAGAAGGCATTATGTCAGGCATTGCCGAAGCGCGTGTGACGCTCCATGATGTATCCGGTGCGATGACCGATGTGCGGACGATGCTTGCGGAAAACAGAGAAACGCTCCGCAATGCGATCAAGCAAGCGGGAGACTTGGCAACGAACTTGAATGCGACGATCACCGAACTCAAACCCGAAGCAAAAGCAACGCTCGAAGCAGCACATGTTTTTATCAGCGATGCAACGAAGACGATCAGAAAAGCTGATATGACGATCTCGGAGATCAATAGAATTCTTGACGAAAGCAGAACGAATAAATCTCTGCTCTATAAACTCACAACCGATAAAGCATTCTCTGATAAAGTAGATTCAATGCTGACATCAGGGGCGAAACTCATCAATCAATTGCGCTATCAAGGGCTTGATGCGAACATTCGCTTCTTTAATAGCACTGATCCGAATAAATAATCTTCACCGATCTTCTCAGGTTGCATGAAATTACTCATCACCGGCGCAACAGGATTTGTCGGCTCGCATACGGCTGAGCGTCTGATTGCAAGCGGGCATGATGTTCGTGCATTGACACGTGCCTCTTCTGACTTGAAGTGGCTCAAAGGCAAACCCATCGAGACCGTCGTCGGTAATATGCTTGACCCTGCATCGCTTGAAGCGGCGATGAAAGATATTGAGGGCATTATTCATATTGCAGGAGTAACCGCCGCAAAAAATAAACAAGGATTTTACGAAGGCAATCAACTTGCCACTCGCGGCTTGCTTGAAGCCGCAAAGCTCTACGCCCCGAACATAGAGCGTTTCGTGCTGATCTCCAGCCAGACAGCAGGAGGTCCATCACTTGACGGACATCCCGTCACCGAAGAAACTCCTCCGCATCCTATCACGACCTACGGCAAATCAAAACTTGCATCGGAGATCGAAGCGCGAAATTATCGCACATCATTTCCGGTAACGATACTTCGCTTACCCGTTATCTACGGTCCGCGAGATTCGGCAGTGCTTACGTTTTTCCAAACAATAGCCAAAGGCATCAAGCCGCTTATTGGCTTTAATGATAAATGGGTGAATTTGCTTCACGCATCTGATGTAGCGCGAGGGATAGAGCTTGGGCTTATCAAACCGGAAGGTGCGAACCGTACGTTCTATATCGGCAGTGACGATCAGTATAATTGGCGGCAGCTTTCTGATATTGCCTCGTATCAGATGAATA
>JBKJHR010000043.1:0-8562 GCA_046598695.1 Kapaibacterium sp. (SeqCode) | reverse complement strand
TTCTTCGTTCTCGGCTTTTGATCGGCGTAAACGGGAAAGCTCTGAAGTGAGGAGGATATTTCTCTCTCGCAGCGATTCCACATCTTCGGAAGAAAATGGATTGGGTATCCATGCTGTCGTTGATTGCAACGAGCCGACGATGATCGCCGTAATTGCACGAAGCGGATGAAGCTCTTCCGAGCTTGAGAACGCCATAAGGGCGAACGAAATAAACACGATGACTCCGAGGACAACGTATTCTTTGAAGAGAATAAAAAAGTTGATGAGTCTTCGCACGAATCTCTGATTACAGGCTTAGTATCGTTTTCCTTTCAGAAGAACTTTCATAAATCTTGGAAGATCTTCTAACACTTTTCCGGCTCCGCGCACAACTGCCGTGAGCGGGTCATCAGCAATGTGAACAGGAAGATTTGTTTCCAAACGCAAACGTTCGTCAAGTCCTTTGAGAAGTGCTCCTCCACCTGAGAGCATCATTCCGCGATCAAGAATATCGGCAGAAAGCTCTGGCGGTGTGCGCTCCAAGCTGCGCTTTACGGCTTCGACGATCTGGCTCACCGGCTCTGCAAGTGCTTCGCGCACTTCGACCGAGCTGACTTCGATCGTCTTCGGAATACCCGCAACAAGATCACGCCCTTTCACCTCAACCATCAATTCCTCTTCCAGAGGCATTGCGCTACCGACCTGACATTTGATAAGCTCTGCTGTGCGCTCGCCGATCAAAAGATTAAAGTTCTTCTTGAAGAAAAGCATCACAGCATCGGTGAGTTCATCACCTGCTGTGCGGAGAGACTCTTGATTGACCGTACCACTCAGTGCGATAACAGCGATCTCTGTCGTGCCGCCGCCAATATCAATGATGATATTTCCAACGGGTGCATCAACGTCAAGCCCGATACCAATAGCCGCAGCCATTGGCTCGGAGATAAGATGTACTTCCTTCGCACCTGCATGTTCAGCAGAGTCACGAACGGCGCGCTTTTCTACCTCAGTGATACCCGAAGGCACACTGATAACAATGCGGCGCGAAGGTAACCATGAAGGATGTACCTTTCGGATAAGCTGACGGAGCATACCTTCTGCAATTTCAAAATCGGCGATCACGCCGTCTTTCATTGGGCGGATCGTTTGGATATCGCGATGGGTACGCCCAAGCATCGCCTGTGCTTCACGTCCCGTTGCGATCAACTTTTTGGTTGTTGTATCGTAGGCAACGATCGAAGGCTCATTAAGGACAATGCCCTTGCCCTTCATATAGATGAGAGTATTCGCCGTCCCAAGGTCAATTGCAATGTCGGCGCTGAATAAATTTAACATTGAGTTCTAAAATCTCCGAAAAGGTATTTGGTGTCGAGGTAGAAAATGCAAAAATACGATAATTAGTGCTTAAAGTGGCGCATTCCTGTTAAAATTAAGGAAATATCCCGCTCTTCGGCTGCTGCGATGACTTCTGCATCGCGGATGGAGCCTCCGGGCTGAATAACAGCTTTGGCTCCGGCATCTGCCGCTTCGATCAGTCCATCGGCAAACGGGAAGAACGCATCACTTGCTACAAGCGAGCCTCCGAGCGAATGCCCGAAGCGTGTTGCGCTTGCAACTGCCAAACGGGAAGAGGCGACGCGGGACGTTTGCCCGCACCCTATGCCCACTGTGCGTGTATATCCGTCTTCTTCAATAACGTAAACGATTGCATTACTCTTTACGTGCTTGCATACTTTCCACGCAAAGACCAATCCATTCAATTCTTCAGTAGATACGCTCCGCTTTGTGACAGATCGTAGGTCCTGGTTTTCGGTCAGTTTGCTATCAAAATCCTGTACGAGCACGCCGCCAATAATGCTACGAAGATATTTCCCCGAAGTATGAGCCTCTAATAAAGACCTGTCATATTGCAATAAACGGCGATCTTTCTTTTTCTTTAGGATCGTCAAGGCTTCTTCACTAAATGAAGGAGCAAGGATCACTTCGCTAAAGAATTCATTTACACGGTTAGCAAGTGCTCCGCTGAATTCACGGTTGGTGACGATGATCCCACCGAACGGACTTTCTGTATCAGTAGCAAACGCTCGTTCAAAGGCATCAAGATCATCCTTGCCCTCGGCAATGCCGCATGGATTTGTATGCTTGATAATACCTACTGTCGTTTTCTCACTTGTAAGAAATTCCGACATTAACTCTAACGACGCTGAAGCATCAAGATAGTTATTATACGAAAGATCTTTGCCCCAAAGTTGATGATACAGCTTTGGAATATCTACTCCATAGACAGAAGCCGATTGATGCGGATTCTCGCCATAACGCAATGACGAAGCAAGCGGATATACTTTCCGGAGTTCGCTCGTATTTCCTGTGAGCCTGTCAAAATAATTCGCAATTGCTACATCATATTGCGCAACTGATGCAAAGGCATCACGAGCGAGCGTGAGGCGATCAGCAAGCATCGTCGAACCATTATTTCCTTTGAACGAAGAAATGAATGCTTCATACTGATCTGGTGAAGTAAGCAATGCGACACCTTCATAATTCTTCGATGCGCTGCGAAGCATCGCAGGTCCACCAATATCTATATTCTCGATGATCTCTTCTTCGGTGGAGCCTACTTTGGCAACTGTTTCCTCGAAAGGATAGAGATTAAGTACCAACAGATCAAGCGATTCAATGTTGTGCTCTTTTGCTTGGGCAATGTGCGTTTCTTCATCGCGGCGATAGAGCAAACCTCCATGAACGGCAGGATGCAGAGTCTTCACTCTTCCATCCATGATCTCCGGAAAATTCGTAAGATCGGAGACGGAATTCACTACAAAGCCATTCTCTCGAATGAATTTTTCCGTGCCTCCTGTAGAATAGAGAGTGACACCAAATTCGGATAATATTTTGACAAGATCAATGAGTCCGGTCTTATCGGATACGCTTAAAAGTGCCGTTTTTACCGGTACAGAGTGTGTGGTTGACAATTGCGTAAAAAAGAAACGTACATGGAGTGAAATTCTTATCGCGCATTTCAACGTTACTTCCACAGCAATGTTCCCGAATTCTCTTGATATTGTTATAAATGAATAAACATCTCGGAAAAATCATATCGTACCTTATCCTCATCGTCGGGGCGGTCACGATGTTCTTTCCGCTTTTTTGGCTTTTTCTTCTGTCATTTTCCGATAATCCTGCGGCAGGCTCGACGATCACGGAGCTCGTGAAAAAGTCTATGACCTTCGCCAACTATATTGACATCCTCACGAGTGATAAATACGGACTCTACTTTGTCAATACCCTTATCACCAGTCTTGCCGTGGCTTTCGGGAATTGCATCTTATGCACGTTTGTGGCGTATGCTTTTGCACGATTAGAGTTTCGCTTCAAGAAGACGCTCTTCGCAAGTGTCTTGCTCGTAATGATGGTACCTGTCTATGTGGTGATGATCCCCCTTTACCGCGAGATCGTGATCTTTGGATGGATCAATACCTACGCCGCACTTATTATCCCATTCATCGTTGCGCCATTCGGGATATTCTTGCTTCGACAATATATTGTTGAGCTTCCGCTCGAACTCGAAGAGGCGGCGATCATTGATGGTGCATCTTTGTGGACGATCATGCGTCGTATCATCTTCCCGCTCACGAAGCCGGCATTGGTCGTGCTCTTCATTTATCAATTCCTCAATACGTGGAATTCCTTCCTCTTCCCTTTCCTCTTTACGAACACCGAATCACTTCGGACATTGCCAGTTGCGCTGACATTCTATCAAGGTAAGCAATCAATTGATGTGGGGCATCTCATGGCAGGTGCGGGGCTATCAGCACTTCCGGTCATATTGCTCTTCGTCGTTTTTCAGAAGAAGATCATTGCAGGATTAACGGCGGGAGCCGTGAAGGGGTAATGCGTTACGGAGCCTGAGTAATGATCGTAAAGCTCTTATCAGGGTGGAGATATTTCTCTGATGCAGTTTTCGTATGTGCAACATCAACATCAAGCAGACGGCTTAGAGTAGAGTTGATCTTGTTCGTATCACGGGTATAGGTATATGCTTCCTGCAAAGCATCGGCGCGGCGAGCAAGCATTTGGTATTGGCTTACTGTTGAGATCTCGCTTCCATTCTTCGCCTTCTCCAATTCGGCATCAGAAATTCCATGAATACGAACTTCATTCAACACATTCCAGATCTCTTCTTCGATATGTTCGGTAGAAATACCAGGATTCGCAAGGGCATGAATGAGAAATATGCCAGTCTTTTCAAGAGAGATATTCATTGCCGAAATGGACTTCACCAATTGCTTCTCATAGAGAAGCGTTTGATAGAGTCTGCTGCTTCTACCGCGAGAAAGTACGTTAGAGAGAACATCAAGTGCAAAGTCATCTTCCGAGTAAACGGGAGTGCCCCTGAATGCAATTGATACTGCTGGAGTAGGCACTGTGTCATGTACAATTGTTCTGCCTCCTTTTGCAAGCGTATCAGCAACAAATCCATTCCTATCAGGAAGCGGGCTTTCAGCAATTGTACCGAAATACTTCTCGATCAATGTGCGGACAGTCGTCTCGTCATAATCACCGCAAATACAGAGCGAAGCGTTATTGGGCTTATACCATGCTTCGTGAAAACCTTTGACATCAGCGATCGTCGAAGCATCAAGATGTGCCATTGAGCCTATTGTGCTCCAACCATAGCTTGTCCCTGCAAAAAGATTGGTGGCAACGTTCTCATACGTTCTGCCATACGGTTGATTATCATATCGCTGGCTTCGTTCTTCTTTAACGACGGCAAGTTGATTCGCGAAATTTTCTTGCGTCACGGCAAGCGACATCATCCTATCGCTTTCAAGCCACAAGGCTAATTCTATTTGATCCGATGGAAGCGTATTGAAATAATTTGTGCGGTCAAAACTTGTTGAGGCATTCAATGTACCGCCGACGTTTTGAATATAACTAAAGTGCTGCGTCTTGCCCACATTCGCCGAGCCTTGGAACATCATGTGTTCAAATAGATGAGCAAACCCGGTACGGTCGGCAGTTTCATCTTTCGAGCCAACATGATACCACAAGTTCACCGCAACGATCGGCACGCTCTTATCAGGTGCAAGGATCACGTGCAGACCGTTCGAGAGGTCATACTCGGTGAAAGCAATATGCGGCTGATGGTGCAGTGTTGACAAGAATTCTTCTCTCAGTAAATATGCGAAGGATCTTTGATCTGTATATAGACTCGTGAACGCGACGATGCGACAAACGTCTGCATATCCTTCATCGCCTTCCATTGCTTCGCCGTTGTTTCAATGTCACGGTAGTCCGATTCAAGTGTTGGTTTATGCGGTGATACTCGTGAGAGAAGTTTGACGATCTGAAAGCCTGTTAATGTCCGAGATAATGAGACCTTGAATGGCTCAGAGATGTTCCCTACTTGCATCGAATCAACAGCTGAGCGAAGATTTGATGTCATCTCTTCCAAGCGAACTCTGCCGATCTTTCCGCCATCATTCTTTGACTCACCATCATCAGAATTCTGAGCAGCAAGTTTTCCGAAGTCCTCACCTTTGAGCGCCTTTTGTCGAATATCTTGCATAACGACCTTCACTGAATCTTCCTCTGTTGTGGATGCAGTCGGCTTAAAGAGAATGTGTGAGACACGTATCTCCTCGCCTTTTCTGTCAGTAAGCTTGATAATATGAAAACCGAATTCTGTTTCGACAACATCGGATAGTTCACCTGGCTTTAGTCTGAATGCGGCGGACTCAAAATCCGGTACAAATGTACCGCGTGGATGAGGTCCACCAAGATCACCACCGGATTGTGCCGTTCCGTCTGAACCATATCTTGCCGCAAATACAGTGAAATCACCACCATTACGAAGCGAATCCAAAACCTTCTTCGCTAATACTTTTACTTTTTCTTTTTGATTTGGGTCAGGGCGAATATATTTGATGATCGTTGCAAGCTCTGCTTGTGCGCTTATTTCTGGTAAGCTATCTTTAAAGAGAGTATAGAACGTCTCAACATCATGGCGAGAGATAACTGGTGATGGGGGGAATTTCTGGTAGCGAAGTTTTTCTACAAGAATGGTCTCGCGTGCTCTATCGCGGTAATCAGGTGATGCCTTAATTTCCGCAACTGTTTTTCCAAGTTGCTTCTCCAGTGCTTGACGTGAACCTGCTTGACGCTCGAACGTCTTTACTTGCTCATCAATACGGTCGTCTACTTCATCCTCAGAAACAGTGATAGAATCTTGTTCGGCACGGACGAGCAACACTTTCTGATCTATCTCGCTCTGCAAAATATCAGCACGAAGTTTTGTAAGCTCCTCTTTAGAAAGCTCGGTCTTCTTGCCTGATTGCACCAAGAAAAGCTCAACTTGCCCATCCAACGAGGATTTTAGTATCGGATGCTTCCCAACGACAGCCACGACGGCATCAAGTTTCTGTCCTTCACGAAGCGGGGCGGGTTGCGCATGAAGAGAGATAGAGGAAACAACAAGAAGGGTCAAAACTGCGCAAAGCCCCAACGAATGGGGCTTGCGTAAAGAAGAAGAAAATGGTATGTTCATTATTATCGTTGCTGAAACGTCTGATACTTTTTCCATTCGGTTTCGAGGACTTTCCCGTCAACTTCACGGTTGTATTTTTTGCGGAGTTCTTTGATCCATTCCAACCGAAGCTCTGACGAAAGATCATCCTGATATTGGCTTGCTACTTCCTGACGTGCCTCATCAAATGTCTTTTGCGAAAGCGGAATGCGCTTATTTATACGAACGATCGAATAGCCAGATTGGAATTCAAATGGTGGCTTGACTTCCTCCACCTGAAAATTAAACACCTTCTTCGATATTTCATTCTCATCTTTTTGGAGCAATCCCCAATGACCTGCTTTTGATTTGAAGCCGGCACGTTCGGTAAACTGGGCAGCGAGGGTGTCGAAATTCTCACCATTGAGAATACGCTTATAGGTCTTATTCGCCATCGTATCGGTGAAGAAATGGATCTCAGATACATCAACGCGCTCAGGCCAAATGTAGCGAGCTTTATGTTCTTGATAATACTGACGCTCCTTCGTGCTATCAGGCGTAACCTTGCTCCATACACGACGATTCTCAAGCTCGAAGAGCATAATGCCGCTCTTATAATCATTCATGATCTGCTCGAACTCCGGATAATTCTTATCAATATCTTTCGCCGCAAAACGAAGTACCGCATCATCAACATTCTTATTCACGAGGTCACTGATCGATGTACGTGCAAGCGGGTAACCTGGCTGCTTCATTAACGAATCAATAAAGATGGAGATGGTTGTTTTTTCACCACCAACTTCATATAACCCTAATGCCTTCTCACCGAGTGTGAACTTCGCCCACCAATTTGAATCCAGCGTTGTACGAGAGGAATCAACACGACTCATAAAGATATTCAGCGTCGGATCAGATATCTTCGCGTTAAACTTCTTGCGGAATTCAGCCATCTTCAAGACCTTATCGTCATTGTAATAATAGCCTTTATACATCTTCTTGATCTGATCTTTCTCTTCATCAAATGATTTTGTCGGCAATGATGAATCACGACGAATAATATGATACCCAAACGAGGTTCGGACAATGCCGGACATCTCGCCATTCTTCAATCCATACGCTGTGCGATCAAATGACTTTTCGGCACGGCGATCTTCGCGATTGATAAAGCCCATATCCCCACCCGATGCCGCTGTGAATTTATCATCACTTGATTCTTTTGCCACTGCTTCAAAATTTGCGCCGGCTTTAAGAACCTTCAAGAGACTATCTGCTTTGCGATAAAAACGCAGCGTATCATCCACTGGCGTATTCTTATCCATGTTGACAAGTATATGATGCAAGATCACACCGCCAACTCGTGGATGTTTATCAAGCAACTGGATAACATGATACCCAAAACGTGTGCGAATAGGTATGCGGTTATATTCACCGATCGGGAGTGAATAGACAACATCCTCAAAAGGGCGGACGGTCATACCACCTGTGAAATATCCAAGATCACCACCGGCTTTCACTGTCGCTTTATCATCAGAACCTTCCCAGATACTTGTATCGGCAGGTGCGTTCGGATTCTTCATTTTCTGACGTTGAAGTTCATGCTCACGATCATTGAATCCGCGAGGATCTTCAAGGGCTTGCATATTCCTATCACCAAGAACGACGACGTTGATACCTACACCGTTATTCATCATCTCGATTGCCTTCTGTGCACGACGAAAAGCGCGAAGCGTATCAGCAGGGTCATTCGGGTTTTTGAAGTTTGCTAAGAAATGTGCGGCATTGACTTCGATCTGGCGTCGCTCCCACAATGTTCGGACGTTCGGGTCGGTCAATTCCTTATCAAGAATGAATGGTCCTGAAAGGAGCTTGCGATAGCCATCTATCTCTTCTAAAATTTTCGGGTCTTTATCTAAACCAAGCTCTTTTGCTTCAAGAAGTTTTAGACGATAATCCGCATAGATCGCAAGAAAATCTTTGAGGGAATCAAGGCGTGAGCGGTAAGGGTCTTTATCATTCATCCGACGATATGCCTTCTCGAACTCATCAAGTGTGATGGTCTCTTTCGAGTTACGAATGTC
>JBKJHR010000037.1:0-6649 GCA_046598695.1 Kapaibacterium sp. (SeqCode) | reverse complement strand
TAAAAATTGATAATGTGCAAAAAGACGTAAAACGAGCTACTTATAGAGACAATTCATTGATTGGGGAGCAATGCGGTACAAATATACTACAAAAAATCCGTAAATCCAAATTATTTTTGCAATAATATTCGTCTCCCCCCATACTTTACCCATTTTCACCTTTTTATACATGTACAATATATGAAAGTGCGACCAAAGAATACCCCCATTTTGACCAAGAATTGAAAAACATGAATATTTTGATCGAATTGCTTGTGTCACGTATGTGTTCCTTATGCGAATGTTTTTTTTTATTACGTAAAGAAAAGACATAAAATAACTTTACGATCAACGTTGCTGCCGCACCAACGGCCGGCAATGTCTATACATGGCATTATCAGGTTATTGAGACACAGTAAACTATAGTCTTTCTGTTTTTTCACAGACATGTACTTCTCATCCGGAAGGGATGTCGTTCAACCTAAACCAACAAGTCGCCAATATGGCGACTTGTTGGGTATAAGTGCATACGCTGCTTATTCTCAAGATAGTTTTGGGGAACACTCCCAGCGGGTTTTCCATTAGTACTGAGTCAATTCGTCAGACTATCCCTAAACCCCATGAAAGCCGAAAAATACGTTATTACTACTGAAGGGGGAGTCACCCCGATCAAGATCACCCGCTTTGGTTTTGGAGTGGCAGGTGAGGAAATTCAAAAACTATTGCTCACTGATGCGAAGCTCATCCGCGTTTTCGTTGTAGGACCTAATAAAGAAACGCTGTTTGACAAAGAACGCGAATGGCGACTCCATGATATAAAGCAACGTATTAAAAATCTCACATACGTTGATTAGCTTCTTGATGCGCAATCTATTTCTTCTCTTTATTCTTTCTGTTTGTTTGAATAGCTGTTTCAGCTATACTGAGGATATCATAGATCATAATGACGGTTCCTATACGCTTCGCAAGAGTATCACTCTCGGCGAAACGGCAATGTTGGAGTTTGCGAGTTTACAAACCATCTTTGATACCGTCCATCTCGCAATAGATACTCCTGTTGTCAGACGTGCAGTTATGGACTCGCTGCGCATACAAATGACAGCTGATGCGAATATTCTTTCTCGAATCCCTGGATTTGTTTCCTATCAAGTAAGGGATACAGTGATTGATACAAATTGTAGTGTGATCACAGAATTGCGAATGAGTAATATCATGTCATTACCAGAGTTTCATCGGGTGACGTGGGGCTCAAAGAAGCAAGAGAATATGCCCGATAGTAAACAGCTTGATCTAAAAATTCGCCGTAAAGCAGGTAAAACGTATATCGCCTTTATTCCACCGCCAGACAATAAGAAGAAAGAGAAGCAAGATAAACAATCTCTTGAGATGGCAAAAAAGATAGCAGAAAGTGTACGAATTTCATTGCGTGTATATTCCTCTCGTCTTGACGTACAAAAGAAAGGGTCATTGATTACTCCAATTGATGGCGGTCAGGAGTGGCGTGTGAATATCATGGATATGTTTAAGAACCCGAAGAAGCTGGCAAAGGGTGTTGAATTTATTTTGAAGGATTAAGTACAGAGAATGGGTCTCTCTAAGAACTACTGTTATCTTGTTTTCTAAAACCACAAAAAAAGTGTTTTCCGAATTACTCTTCTCAAATATGTAGTATATTTACATAAGTTTATACAACCAAACGAAGGGAAGATTATGAGCACACCTATCAGAAATCTTGCACTTGTCGGGCATGCCGGATGTGGCAAGACGACGTTCGCCGAGGGCTTGGCATTTGCCGCGGGCGCGATCAACAGACGCGGTACGATCGCGGAAGGCACAACACTCAGCGATTATCATGCTGACGAAATATCCCGAAAGCATTCGATCAACACCTCACTCCTTGCTATCACCCACAACAACACCAAGCTCAATATTCTTGATACACCGGGGTACTCCGACTTTACAGGCGAAGTCCGCAGTGCTTTGCACGTCGCCGATACAGCACTGATAACAGTGAACGCTATCGGTGGTGTGGAAGTAGGTACTGATCTTGCATGGGATTTCTGTACGCACGATGAGAACTCCATTATCTTCATCATCAACAAACTTGATGCACCTGAAGCACATTGGGATGATATTGTTGAAGAAATGAAAAGTCATTTCGGACATGAGGTCGCTGTCGTGCAATTTCCCTATAAGACAGGAGTTGGTTTTCATCAGATCATTGACTTGATGAAGATGAAGATGCTTACCTTTACGACAGATGGAAGCGGTAATTACACCGAAGAAGCTATCCCTGCTGATGTAAACGAAAAAGCAGAAGCACTGCATAAAGAATTAGTGGAGATCGTGGCGGAAAGTGATGATGGATTGATGGAAGAGTTTTTCGCGAACGATGGTGTTCTTACCGAAGAACATTTTTCCGGTGGCATTCATGAATCATTAGCACATCGTAAACTCTTTCCTATTCTCTGCGCCTCGGCAGAGCAAAATATCGGTGTGAAAAGAGTGTTGGAATTTATCGTCACGAATGCACCTGCACCTGAAGATCATATCGCCGATGTACATGGTACGAATCCGCAGACAAAGCAAGATGTCAGCTTGAACAAAGCGCCCAAAGATGCGACCACGCTTTTTGTGTTCAAGACTTTGAGCGAAGCCCATCTCGGCGATCTTTCATTCTTCCGTGTCTATCACGGTGAATTGCATCACGGGCATGATCTTGTCAACGAAGCGAATGGTAAGCCTGAACGTGTGATGCAGATGTATAATATGATCGGCAAGAATCGAAAGGAAGTACAACAGGTACCCAGCGGCGATATTGCCGCCGCAGTGAAGCTGAAAGATACCCATACGAATAATACGCTTTCATCCAAATCTTTTCCTGTGGTATTGAAGCCTATTGATTTTCCGGCACCAGTGATCACGAATGGAGTGCGTTCAAAAAATAAGGGTGATGAAGAAAAGATCGCGATGGGGTTGCATTCGCTCCACGAAGAAGACCCGACGTTTATGGTCTTTCATGATCCTGAACTCAATCAAACACTCATCGAAGGACAGGGCGAGCTTCATCTTGATATTGCGATTCGAAGATTGAAGGAGCGATACAAGATCGATGTGGATATTGTCGAGCCGCGTATCCCATTCCGCGAGACAATAAAAGCGATCGCCGATACGCGTTATCGCCATAGAAAACAATCAGGCGGAGCAGGACAATTCGGTGAAGTTGCGTTGAAGGTTAAGCCAAAACTACGCGGTGCAGGATATGAGTTCGTGGATAACATTGTTGGTGGCGTTATTTCGAATCGTTTTATTCCTGCAGTCGAAAAAGGAATTCATGAGTTGTTGCTTCATGGACCACTCTCGGGAAATCCCGTCATTGATGTTGAAGTAGAACTCTATGACGGAAAAGAACACGCTGTGGACTCGAATGAAAATGCGTTTAAGACCGCAGGACGTATCGCATTCAAGGAAGCATTCTTGCAAGCCAAACCGACGCTTCTTGAGCCTATCTACGTTATCGAGATCGTCGTACCTGGTGAACACATGGGCGATGTGCTCGGTGATATTTCCTCACGGCGTGGCAAGGTGCAAGGCATGGACTCGAAAGGTACGTTTGAAGTTATCAAAGCGGCAGTACCACTAGCCGAACTTCATCACTATGCAACGAGACTCCGCTCGCTGACGCAAGGGAAGGGTAGCCACAAGCAAAGCTTCAGTCATTATGAAGAAGCACCGCATGAATACGCCAAGAAAGTGATCGAAGCATATGCGTTGCATAAAGCACCTGATGAAGACTGAGTTATAATAATTAAATCATCTACAAGGCAGACTTTTCGTCTGCCTTTTTGTTCTCCATTCGTGATACCTATCAAACTTGCCATTCTGTGGCATCAACATCAGCCGTACTATTTTGCCGAGGGGAAATTCCGTCTTCCGTGGGTGCGCCTCCATGCAACGAAAGATTATGTGGAGATGGTGAGGCATGTGGAGCAACATCCGAAGATCCATGCGACGATCAACCTCGTCCCTTCGCTTGTCGAACAACTTGAAGCGTATTCTCACGGTGCACATGATGAGCTGTTGCAGATCGCCCGAAAAAACATTGAGCATCTATCCGATGATGAGAGAAGATATGTCAAAGATAATTGCTTCTTAGCCAATGAGCAAAAAATGATCGCTCGCTCGCTGCGACAGAATGAACTTCACGAGAAGAAGAAGCGCAATGAAGAATTCTCCGACGAAGAACTCCGCGACATCATCGTTCTCTATCATCTTGCATGGAGCGGCGAATTCCTCCGGCGCGATCTCTTCGTTGCCTCACTGATCAACCAAGGTACGCATTTCACTGAAGAGCAGAAAGCGCAGTTGCTTGACGTTCATCAGATCGAAATAGGAAACGTTGTTGCGCTCCATAAGAGATTATCGGATAATAAACAACTGGAAGTTTCTACGTCGCCATTCTACCATCCCATCCTTCCGTTGCTCTGCGCATCGGATGCAGCGAGGGAAGCGATGCACGATGTAACGTTGCCAAGCGGCACCTTCGCCTCACCCGATGATGCATCGCGGCAGATCAGTACGGGAAGAATATTCATGCATGAACGTATCGGCTCTGAGATACGCGGTATGTGGCCTAGCGAGGGAAGTATTTCCGATGAAGCTCTACGGCTAATGGCAGTTGATGGCATCACGTGGACAGCAAGCGATGAATCGGTGCTGATGAATTCGCTTCTCCATCACGATAATGCCGGGAGCAATATGCACTACGGCGAGTTGGAAAAGTATTTTCCGAGACGATTCCCAAAAGATGGTGCTGAGATCACCGTCTTCTTCCGCGATCATCTTCTTTCCGATAAGATCGGGTTTGATTATCAGAATTGGGATTCACATGATGCTGCTTGCGATTTTGTCAATCATGTGAAATACATTCGCACCGCGATCATTGACCGCTTCGGCGAAGAGGAACTCCGCAAAGCATGTTTTACCGTTATCCTTGATGGTGAGAATTGTTGGGAATACTACCCCGAGAACGGATACCAATTCCTTGATACGCTCTATAGAGAACTCGAAGCGGATGATGAGATACAAACCGTCACCTTTAGCGAAGCACTCGAAGAGATAGGCAAAGAGAAGATCCGCACGCTCGATCACGTTGTTGCGGGTTCATGGATCAATAGCAACTTCAAGATTTGGATAGGGCACCCGGAAAAGAACCGTGCGTGGGAATTGCTTGCACAGGCAGCAGAGACGCTCTACAACTTCCACGATATTGCCGTCATGGGCTATGCTGATGCTCGTAAGGCATTGCTCAGAGCCGAAGGCAGCGATTGGTTTTGGTGGTATGGCGATGACCATGTATCCCATCAGCGTCACATCTTTGACGAGCTGTTTCGCTTTCATCTGATGGAGGTCTATCGCAATCTTTCTCTCGTAATACCTGATGAACTCCATCACTCACTTCTTGCCGAAGATGGGTATGCCGTATCAGAATTCAGTGCAATGCACAGGGCAGGAGGTTAAGAATTATATGTGGTAACACTAACAAAAATAAAGTGGCTCACTTCCGAAGAAACAAGCCACCCTGTTAGTTTGCCATGCGAATAACTACCTTGCGGTAGCATTCTAGTTGTGAGCGGTGAGAAAAAACTTATAGACCGATATTAACGAAATTTTTACCCTAAAAGTACCCCCTTTTTACCACTTTTTTACCCTATTTATAAAGCATTTATTGTAGGGGATTTACAGTATTAAACCAAAATACCAAACGTTAGAATGACGCGGTGTTGCGATGTGTCATAAGATACCTTGTCATTCCGAGCGAATGCGAGGAATCCCCTGAGACGTGCCGAGAGATTTCCTACAGGAAGTGAGGGGATTCCTCAGTCAGTCGCTCTCGCTCCTTTCTTCGGAATGACAGGTAGATATCGTCCTTAGCACCAAAACACCAAACCCCATTTACGAAGGCATGTGGTGTTTTGGTGCGTTCGCCGAGACCTACCGACATCCGCCACAATGCCAATATCTACACAATGTGGCAGGTGTCAGTTGATAAGTGGTGGATATATTGTGTATATATACACATGACACCTGCCATTATATTCATATAATGGCAGTTTGGCAGATGTCAGTTGACTCTCATCAAGTGACATCCGCCATAATATTCATATATGGCGCAAGTGGCGGATGGCGTAACCTACACATAGGCACAAAAAAAAGCAGACCCTTAAAGAGCCTGCTTTTATAATAAAGAGAGAGAGAAAATTTAGGGTTCAACGATCCACCATGCCACATCCGAACGGTCGGCAGCATTGGTAGATTGGATGGTAAAGCTTGTACCAGCAGTACGTGCATTAATATACACAGTACCAGGCGTTCCTGCATTAGGCGCCTGCCCCATGAGAAAAATTCTTGAGTTTGCTGTGACCTTCGTCGTACTAACGACAATGTTTCCGCCGACGCCAAGTGTTGCAACTCCCATCGTGCCATTCGAGCCTTCGGTGATCTTCAGACCGTTCTTGCCGCTGATGCGGATATTACCGTTGACTTCAAGAAGCTCTGTCGGGGCAGACGTGGAAATACCTACTGAACCTGCTGTAAAGAGTGCTGCATAGTTCGAGCCGCCGCCGAATGCGCCGGCACGGATCCCGACGTTCGTCCCACCTGTTGCGAG
>JBKJHR010000009.1:0-9216 GCA_046598695.1 Kapaibacterium sp. (SeqCode) | reverse complement strand
CTACGGCACAACGCTGGGCAATTCGATGCGCCGCATTCTGCTCAGTTCGATTCCCGGCACGGCATTTACCAGCCTCAAGGTTGAAGGAGTTCATCATGAATTCTCAACGATCAAAGGCGTTACGGAAGATGTCGCTGAGATCATTTTGAATTTGAAAGGTGTTCGTCTCAAAGCTGATCAATCAGCTCCGACACGCCTCATCATTGATATTAAAGGACCAAAGGAATTCAAGTCAGGTGATCTCCAGCAGTTCACAAGTGAAGTCGAGATCTTGAATCCAGATCATCATATCTTTACATTGACCAAAGATGGTCATGTACGTATGGAGCTTCGCGTTGGACATGGCAGAGGCTATGTACCTTCTGACGAGAACAAGCTTCCCGATGCACCACTTGGTACTGTTGCAATTGATTCGATCTTCACACCAATCGTTAATGTTCGCTTCACTGTTGAACCAACACGTGTAGGACAGAAGACGGATTATGAGAAGTTAGTCCTTGATGTTGAAACAGACGGATCACTTGTCCCTGAAGAAGCAATAACCATTGCTGGACGCATCCTTCGTGATCACGTGAATATGTTTGTACGTTTCGGAGGACCAGAAGACGAACTTCCACCAAAGCCGATCGCGGATAGTGAGACAGAGCGCATTCGTGCTATCCTCACAACGCCAGTTGACGGTTTACACCTCTCGGTTCGTTCGCAGAATTGCTTGCGTGCCGCGAACATCAAGAACATCGCTGAACTTGTCCGTAAGGATGAGCGTGAGTTGCTCACATTCCGTAATTTCGGCCGTAAGTCACTTGATGAGCTTGGACGTTTGGTCGAACAGCTTGGACTCCATTTCGGTATGGACGTTGACAAGTATTTGGAAGGACAAGACACTGCAACACTCGTCCGTCACTAAATTTTTAGAATAGAGTAGAGTAATGAGACATAATCTTAAAACCAGAAAGCTCGGACGCACGTCCTCGCATAGAGCGGCAACTCTTAATGCGCTATGCACGTCGCTTATCCAGCACAAGAGAATTCGCACGACAGTTGCAAAAGCAAAAGAAATGCGTCTTTTTGTCGAGCCAATCATCACAACTGCAAAGAATGCACATTTGCTTGCAGGTGATGATGCACTCACAGTGGCGAAGCGCGTTCATGCTCGTCGTCAAGCAGGTCGTTATATTAAAGATAACGATGTGTTGAAGGAGTTGTTCGCTGAGGTTGCACCAAAAGTTGCTGATCGTCCAGGTGGATACACCCGCGTCGTGAAGCTTGGTCGCCGCAAAGGTGATGCTGCCGAGATGGCAGTGATTGAGCTTGTTGATTGGAATGATGTAAAAGCGCCAAAGGCTAAGGTTTCAAAGCCACGTCCAACGCGCCGTAAGAACGTCATTAGCGTACCTTCAGCCGTTGCTCCGTCGTCACAGCCAGAGCCAATTGCAGAAGCTCCGGGTGAAGAGGCACCAGAAGCTAAATAAAGTATCAGCTGAGACATTTCTCAGAAAAAAAGCCGCGACTTACGTTGCGGCTTTTTTTTATTACACAATTTAAGATAGGATTGCCTGTATTAACTGGGTATTGTGTCATTAATTAAGCATGGATAAGAAATATTCATGCACTCTCATGTCATTTGTCATCTCCGGATGAAATGCCGTTACGAGCATGTTGTTTTCACGTGCCATGACGAAACCTCCATCTATCTTACTAAGAACTTCTACCGTAGAACCTGCATCAATATAGAGAGGGGCACGAATAAAGATACCTGGGAAGGGGTCTACTCCGATTGCTGGGATCACTATGTCTTTCTCTGAGCTGAATTTCTGAGGACCAAAGGCATTCCTCCTTACAGTAATATTCATTAACCCTATACGTCCTTGCCCAGAGCCTTCTATATGTTTTGCGAGTACAATGCTTCCCATGCAGGTACCCCATGTCGGCATTCCTGCAATTATATGATCCTTGATTGTGGCGAACATTCCGTGTTTGCCAGTGCTTCTCGCGTGAAGGAAACTCTCGAGTTTTGCAACTGCCGTTGATTCACCTCCTGGAATAACAAGTGCATCAGCTTTCGCAACTTGTTCCGGATGACGAATTTCAAATGCCTCTTCACCGAGTGTGTTGAAGACGGCTATATGCTCTGCAAAGTCGCCTTGCAGAGCGAGAACTCCGATCTTCTTTACCATTAGTGACCTCGCCCTGCGAGTAGCTCATTCTTTGCAAGTTCACCAACCGAACGACCAACCATCGAGTCACCCAAGTCACGACTGACTTCTGCAAGAATATCAGGGTCATTAAAGTGCGTCGTTGCCTTAACGATTGCGGCAGCGCGCTTTGCCGGATTTGATGACTTAAAGATACCGGAGCCAACAAACACGCCATCAACGCCAAGCTGCATCAAGAGGGCTGCATCAGCAGGGGTTGCGATTCCGCCTGCGGCAAAATTTACGATAGGAAGTTGACCTTCGTCAGCAACTTTGTCGACAAGCTCAATTGATGCACCGATCTCTTTCGCATAGCGATACCGCTCGTCGGTTGAGAGTGAGGTGAGCTTGCGAACTTCGCCAAGTATGGCACGAGCATGACGGACAGCTTCGATCACATCGCCTGTGCCTGCTTCACCCTTGGTGCGTATCATCGCTGCACCTTCGGAAATGCGTCGAAGTACTTCTCCGAGATTCCTTGCTCCGCAGACAAATGGAATAACAAACTTCGTCTTATCAATATGATTTTCGTCGTCAGCCATAGTGAGAACTTCACTTTCGTCTATGACATCAACTCCTAACGCTTGAAGAATCTGAGCCTCGACAAAATGCCCGATACGTACTTTTGCCATTGTCGGTATTGTGACAGCCTCCATAATTTGGACGATTAATTCGGGGTCGCTCATGCGAGCCACGCCACCATCACGACGAATGTCAGAAGGAACACGTTCAAGTGCCATCACGGCAACAGCGCCTGCATCTTCAGCGATCATTGCTTGCTCTGCATTGACGACATCCATTATGACGCCGCCTTTAAGCATACGTGGCAATGCGCGTTTGAGCAGGTCGGTACCGATTACTGTGCCGCCCTCAGTTGTAAGAAATTGTTCGTTTTTACTCATTACTATATTTATGGAAACAATTGTGTAAAATCTACGTGTAAAAACAACAGAGATTCGCTATAAATAATATCACAATACGTCATTCGTTATATAAAATTAACTGATAATGGATATTCAATACGCCCGTGTCTTTCAAGCACTCGTTATGGAAGGCACGATGCTCGGTGCTGCGAAGCGCCTGAACATCACGCAGCCAGCTATTAGTGCATCACTTGCCTCATTTGAACGCGAACTTGGTGTGTCACTCTTTCACCGTTCACGAAGAGGACTTCGTATGACGCAACATGGGGAAGCATTGCTTCCTCGTATCCGCGAACTCGTTGATGTTGCCGATGGCATTACTCAATATGGAAAGAAACAATCATCAGATTCCGGTGTGCTACGTGTCTCGGGACGACAGGGTTTCATGCAGCATATCTTTCCTATTCTGCGAGAAAAATTAGTTGCCCAATACCCAAAGATCAGTATTGAATATGCGCTCTCAGGAAATCAGGAAGACGTAGTGAGTGCATTGCAAACGGGCCGTGTGGACTTGTGTTTTGCGGCTTCTCCAAAAATAAAATCTATCACCGCTGAAGTTTTTTCGCGCGATCCAGTGTGGTTTGCTGTCGCGAAGGAGCATCCTCTTGCGACAAAGAAGAAAATCACGGAGAATGATCTGACGAAGTACGGTATGATACTTCCATCAAAAAGCGATCGTTTGAGAAATTCGATAGATATCTATCTACGCAAATTGAAGAAACGCCCCGACGTCATTTTTGAGACGAATGATTATACGCTGATAAGGAATGTGATCGAAGAAGGGAAGTATGTTGGTTTTATTTATGGCCACATGCTTGCAAGTGATGCCAAACATCACCGTATTGTGCCATTAGCAATTCCGGGATTTGATCTTGTTCGCGAACTCACGATCTTACATCGTCGCGATGATATTGCCCCTCATGTTCAATCGGCGCGAGACCTCTTTGTTTGGGAAGCGAAAAAATTGTTGGATGATGTCGTGACGAAATATAAGGTATAAAGTGAGAGGTGACTAATCGACAACGCCAACTTCCATATCATCATCAAGATCATCGAATTCCGATGTAATGATTTGATGAGCAGTCTCAAAATCTTCTTCGTTTACATATAGGCGTACTCCTGTTGCGTAATCCATCGCAGGCAAGAGGTTATCCATATCATTTGATTGCGCAAATGTCTCGATTCCTAACTCATCCAGTTTTTGTTTAACGATCTCCATCTCGAATTCACTTGAGAGAGTCTTAAGTAACATCATTTCGCTCATAATATTATTTTCAAAATGTGAAGTAATTGTTCAACAGGAAATAGCGGAAAGATAGTTCGCCCTGGGTTGAGTAAGACGAGTAAAGAGTACTAATGTCTTGAGCTTTCTCATAGCATCTTTACCATCCTTTGGCGTCCAAACCTTTATCCTTGAGATGATACATTAAGGTTTCGATAAATCCATGTTCAATGAACACCTTTTGTGCTCCCGTGGCATCAATTGCTTGCAGTAACCCCTCCCAGTCTGCGTGATCGCTGAGGGCAAAACCAGCATCATACATTGCACTGCGCCTTGAAGAACCTGTAGACATCCATCCGGATGCAAATGCCGTTTCGTATTCTCCAATGAGGGTAAGTAAGTGTGTTTTGCGAATTTCAGGTGGTGCGATAATCATTGCTCCTTTGCCTTTATACTCAGCAAGTGTTAACTCATCAACAATATGATATTCGGGGAGAGGAATGTTCGCCCGCTTATATGATGGATTAAATTTCTCGACAGTATGATAGACGAGAATTGGTCCTATCGTCGGATCAACTCCTGCAAGAATGCGCTGTGCTTTGCCGAGCGAATATGCGAAAACAACTGAAGCCCTGCCCCATGCGGCATTGAGTTGCCACCAATCATTCATCCGTGCAAAAATTTCGGATTGTTTCTTCCACTTATATTTTGGATGTGCAAATGTACTTTCTGTGATGAAGGTATCGCACTTGATCGGTTCGAAGGTTTCGCAGGTAATATCTGGTTCGATCTTGTAATCGCCGCTCGCAACCCATACTTCACCATCATGTTCGACACGTACTTGTGCAGAGCCAAGAATATGTCCCGCTGGATGCAGACTCACCGTTACTTCGCCTATCTTTAACTTTTCACTGAATGGAATTGTCTCAATATTTGCACTTTGTGCAATGCGATGACGAGCAATGGATTCACTCGTTGGTGACATCAAATAATTTTCTGACCCAGGACGAAGGTGATCGGTATGGCAATGTGTAATGATCGCACGACGAACGGCAACGCTCGGATCAATATAAAAATCGCCGAGAGCACAATAAAGTCCGCGAGATGTTCGAGTGATGAGCATAAAAAAGGGTTTGGAGTAATAGAGAGTGGAAACACCAAACTCTTGTTCTCCAAACCCATCAAAGTCGGCGTGACCGGATTTGAACCGACGACCCCTACTACCCCAAAGTAGTGCGCTACCAGGCTGCGCTACACGCCGAAGTCGCGTTCAAAACAGGGATGCTGAGAATTGAGTTCTGAATTTTTGATGAGACTCTTTTACAAATAAAAACGCAACTTCAGAGATGAAGTTGCGTTTTTAGAATACGTGTGAGGTGATCTTATCTTATCACCTTCATAGACTTTGTTTCAACAGTACCGTTGACATCAAGTCTGTAGAAGTATGTACCCGCTGAGAGGCGGCGTGCATCAAAGTTGATCGGATGCTGACCTCTGCCAAGTGTTGAGGCAACAGGTGTCGCAACGAGTTCGCCTCGGCTATCAAAGACTTCGAGCGTGACGCGAGAAGTCTCGGAAAGATTGAATGCGATCGTCGTTTCACTAACAACGGGGTTTGGATAGTTTTGTTGCAAGATGAATATCCTATCGGCAACAGAACTGCTACCAACACCAGCTGGTGTTTTAATGAGCGATTGCATTGCTCCTGATCCATTGACAGGGAATTGGAAGCTGAAATCGGGTGATTGCTTCGTGAATTCCGGCTTGTTCAGCACTGCCTTGCGGAGTGCATCGCTTCCGCCAAACCAATCACTAAGTACCGAAGCATAGAGCTGACGGAAATCAAATTGATTTTTAAGATCAGCGTAAATGTCAAGGTTAGTCAGATTCGGATTATTTCCATAGACATTACCATTGACTTGCGAGCCGAAGACGAATTGCGGTGCGCAAGTACCATGATCGGTACCTGCACTACCATTCTCATTCACACGGCGTCCGAACTCGGAATACGTCATACCAATGACTTTATCTGCAATGCCAAATGCTTCGATGTCAGCTTGGAAGAGTGATATCGCTTCCGCCAATTCAAAAAGTAATTTGCCTTGACCGGCAGTGTAGTCTTTTGAATTTTGCTGAATGTGCGTATCATATCCGCCTTGCTGAACGAAATAGACTTTTGTCTTCATCCCCTTGGAAATACACCATGCTACCTTCTTTAGCTGTTGTGCCAAAGGATTCGCAGCGGGGTAGGTGACGTTGTTCTTTTGCTGTTGCCCACTTGGGAAAAGAGCATCAAAGCGCTTTCCATAGACATCAGACTGTGTAAGGATATTACGGACAAATCCGAGTTCATGTCCGAAGTTCGTATCTGGTGGGGTATCGTCACCATAAAATGAAGCGGCAGTATAATTGCTCGGATCATTGACAGCAATACCCATGATGGATTTATCGCCTTGAAAAGCAAGAGTCGTTGTATACCCAACAGTAAGAGCTAATGGATCTTCGTTGGCTTGCACATCAAAAGGATAATTCGGTCGAGTATTTTCCAAATATCTTCCTACCCATCCTGTGCTGACGATGATGCCTTCATCGCTTGCTGAATTCCAAATATCTGTTGCACGGAAATGCGAACGATTCGGATTCGTATAGCCAACGTTTTGTATGACAGCGAGTTTGCCATCATTAAACATATTCATCATTTTGGACTCGCGGCTTGCCTGAGACCAATTGTAATTCATCATCGGGTTCAGCGCAAGGTTGCCTCTCATGGAGGTTCCGGCAAGTTTTGCTTTATCCGCTGATGATGAGAAGCCGATGTTGGCTCGTTGTATATCATACTCAGGGTCCTGAAAGGGAATGACGCAGTTGAGTCCGTCATTTCCGCCTGACATATTGATGAGTACGAGAATACGATCATCCGTGCTTGTGCCATTGAGCAATGCATGCAAAAGCGGGCTTTTGCCGAATGCCTCACCGCTGAAGCCGGGAATAGCGAATGGGATCGAAGCTGCTGCTACGCCCAAAGGAAGTGCTTTGATAAAATCGCGACGTTTCATTGTCTTGGTTCTCCTTTTCTTTCGTTTGGGTTAGCTTAATTGATAATCTGCGAGACTCATTGTGTAATAAAGGATCGTCCGCAAGGGGATGATCTTATCAGCATCAGTGAGCTTCGACCATTCGTATGCATTCGGAAGCAAATGTCCTTTTATATATGCTTGTGCAGCCGATGAAGGTTGTTGAGCACATAAGTAATCAGATATCTCTGAAATGAGCGCATCGAGTTCGCCGTTATAGTTTGCAAGTTGCTTTGCCCACGTAGTAAGCAGTTCATTTGAAAACGTTACCGCTGTGTTTGGCTTGCCAAAACTATCAGCACCGTAAGCAGGTAGTGAACTGACATTCAAAAGATATGCCAAGTAGTTGCGATACGGAAGAGTCGTTGTGCTTATCCAAGTGCGGTAACCGGGCCAGCCTTTTACGTTTGGCGGGTCGAGCAACGCCTGACCGCTAGCGGCAGAGTAGTAGTTGAGAGAGCCGACTTGCCATGAGTCAAGTTTAAAATCAAACTGTCTCGGCATGCCAAGCACATGTTCGATGGGGCTTTTGATATTCGCACCGATATTGGCTTCATCAAAGAAATGTTCGCTTTTCAAAAGCTGTGCAAGAACAGGCTTTAATTCCCAATTGCTTGCGACAAACGTCTGTGCCATTTGGTCAATGATTGCTCGTTCAGTTGCTCCAGAGATGTCATGGTAGACAAAACTCTGGTAAAGCTTTGAGCAGATATACCATGCAACTTGCGCACCCTTCTTATCAAAGAGGTTATCAATAATATCATCTGCCACGCCTGCTGATGCCAATCCCCATTGCTTCTTTACTCCGAAGATGGTTTTGAGCGTTGCATCGTGTTGGGCGATGACGTATTTCGAGGCAATGACGTTTGGTGGTTGGGCAGTCGCATCGATCGTATATCCGGTAAGGGCTTTTGCCATTGCGCGAATATCATCTTCCGTGTAATTGGGAATGCCATCTTTATTTGTGACTCCAAGCGTAAATAGCTCAAGTAGTTCACGAGCATAATTTTCGTTCGGTGCGGTACGGTAATTGTATACACCATCAAGATAGTAGAGCATTGCCGCTTCGACGGTGATGTCTTTTATCATCTGCTTGAAATTACCCCATGCGCCACGGCGAATTCTATCAACGTAGCGATAAATGATCTGCGGATAATACACCTTGATCTCTTCGATCACGAGATGATTCATCCAGAACTGCACCATCTTCTCGCGGAGCATGACCTCAGGCTTCGCAAGGTTCTCTGCCATGTGGTTGCGGATGTCTGCATTATAGGCATAGTACTTCGTCATCTGTGACTGTTGCTGTGTTGCATCCGAACCGAGATAGGGCATAACGTGAAGCCACTTATCTGAGTATATCGGGTCAGCAGGCATTTTTGTGGAAAGTAAGCTATCATCAAGCAAAGCATCAATGACTGCGGCAGGAGTTTTGCCTTTTGCTGCTGCGATCTCTGCTAAGGTTGCGCCAACTCCGGCGCGGCGGTAGAGATGATTGATAGTATGTGTATCCCACGGCTGTAGAGCTGTAGGAGCCCAAGGTGCAAGCGTCGAAGTAAGTTGGGCGCGTTGACGCGAACTGTTCGATAACGCATGCAAATGCTGAGGCGTTGAGAATGGGGAAGAAGCAGTGATCTCCGAAGCGTTGGCTAATGCTGGTCCTGCGACTGCAAGACCTGAAACGCCTCCGAGTTGCTTCATAAAAGAACGTCTATCCATGGGTTCCTCCGTGAAAGTAAGAAAGAAGTTAGTACAACATCAAAACATTTTTGCGTAGCAACTTCCTTTGGATGCTATGCAAA
>JBKJHR010000068.1:0-6023 GCA_046598695.1 Kapaibacterium sp. (SeqCode) | reverse complement strand
GATAAATCCACACCTGTTCAGCTATCCGCTCCTAACAACATTACTGCTATTGAAGGTGGATATTATTTTTCTCTTTTTAGAAAAAGTGACGGTACAGTCTGGGCTTGCGGGGCTAATAATGCTGGGCAGTTAGGCGATGGGACAAATATTCAAAGAACTACTTCTGTTCAAGTGACAGGTTTATGCGCGAACGCATCAGTAATAGTAGAAAATTCGTTGGTAAATAATTCTTCTTTTTTCCCAAACCCTTCAACAGGAATATTCACCTATATCTCGTCAATATTGTTCGCTGAACTACACATCTATAATTTATTAGGTGAAATAGTATATAACGGAAATATTAATTCCTCACGTACAGAAATCAACTTAACAGATAAACCTAAAGGGGTGTATTTTTACCAGGTAAAAGACAACAACCAAATTTTGAATACAGGTAGACTTATTGTTGAATAAAAGGAGCTTTCCAAACGGCGGACTTTCGTTTTCCAAAGAGGGTTTTATGTTGACTTTAGAGGATACACCTTCGTGCCGAAAGCAAGGCAGTAGCTAACAAGCTATTGCCTCTGCTGGCAACAATCAGCGAATTCTGGATGATCGGGTACTTGCTTACAAGATCGAAGCTGCAGTAGGATATCTCCCAAAAGAAAGCATCCACATCGCCAACATCACAAGTTAATACGACTGCTAAGCTGATGCAATTGATTTGGGGTGGGGAGTGATAGGCGATTAGAACTTTCTATTTACACTTGTGCGTTGGCTCTAGTAGTTCTGGCGATATAGTAGCTTCTACCAGACAGCGAAAGCACTAACCCTTATCTCATGGCGAATGTAATGGATTCAAGCGATGCAAGCACAACTATCAAAAGTTGGGTTGAGTTGTATTCTGACGAACTCTACACATGGGCTTTTTACAAAACATCGAACAGAGAAACATCTGAGGACTTAGTTCAGGAAACATTTTTGGCAGCCGTGCATTCGTTTCAGATGTTTGAAGGAAAGAGTGAGCCAAAGACATGGCTACTCTCTATTTTAAAAAATAAAATTGCCGATCATTACCGCATTGCATATCGCAACAATGCGAACGACACTGTTTCATTCAGTGAGATCTTTGACGGTACTGATTATTGGCTCCCCAATCAACGACCACAACCATGGGAAGAAGTTGATGAACAGCATTTGCTTGACGATCCCGATTTCAACAATACGTTAGCGAATTGTTTGGAAAAGCTACCCACCAATTGGAGAGCATCGATAGTTCTAAAATTCATCGAAGAAAAAAACAGCAATGATATTTGTCAGGAATTGGGGATTACCCCGACCAATTATTGGCAAATACTGCACAGAGCGAAACTTCAATTACGGAAATGTGTTGAAATACACTGGTTTAAGAAATGAAAAAGCTAATAAACTTCCTGATGCTGTCTTGTAAAAAGGCGGCATCATTGATAGACAAAAAAGCTGAGGTGCAATTATCTTGGCTGGAGAGTATACAGCTCACCATGCACAAAAGGATGTGTGATGCTTGCACAAATTACGAAAAGCAAAGCAAGATGATAGACAAGGCACTGCACACGCACTTTCATAGAATGAATGATGATGCACGTCTACTTATTAAAAACAAAGAACTGCAACAGCAGATCATTGCGAAGCTCTAACTTGTGTGAGTAAATTCAAAACCATAAGTCTGCTTCTTTTTTTGTTGCTGCAAGTAGTAACTGCGAATGTATGTGCCCAAGTCGATCCTTTTCTGGACAAATTCACGGTCGTTGAAAACAACGGGAAAGTCTATTTGAACTGGACGATCAGTTCGGGCAGAACCTGCAAGGGTACACAGATCTACCGTTCCACCGACGGCATCAACTATTTTCAGATCGGGAAGATCGACGGTATTTGCGGGAGCAGTTCATCTCCTGTCAATTACGATTATACCGACGATCATCCTATTAAAAATAAAGTGAATTATTACCGCCTCGAATTAGGTGGCAATGGGACTTCCGAAAGTCGATCGGTTGAATATATTAACTTTGAAAGTGGTTACCAAGTGCGCCCTAACCCCATTATCGATAAGGCGAGAGTATATTTTGAAAACAAAACCAAGCGTGAACACCAGCTTTCCATGTATACTCTGAACGGCATTCAGGTGTTTACTACTTCAACCAATGATGAGTTCTTCGAGATCAGCACTGGAACATTGATTTCGGGGATGTATCTTTTTGCGATTTTCACTGATGGTAATGTCCCCACAGCCAGAGGTAAATTAGTTGTTCAATAGTCCGACCATTTCGCGCTTCAAAAATATATTTTCATTTTGTTGTCAGGTTTGGATGGATTGTACGACTGTTCCATTTTGATTCTCATGTTATAAACATCATAAAAACTAGATGAAAATACTACACAGCATTTTGGGGATGACATTTTTGTTTTCCAGCCATGCCGCATTTGCGCAAGTGGAAAAGAAAATTGTCGTCGAACACTTTACCAATACCAATTGCAGCATCTGTGGTTCAAGGAATCCGGGCTTCTACACCAATCTGAATTCGCAAAACGGAGTGTTACATTTGGCAGTTCACCCAAGTGCTCCGTACGCAAGCTGCTTGCTCTACAATCAAAACGCGACTGCTAACGATGCGCGGACAAATTATTATGGAATATACGGCAGCACACCTCGTTTGGTCATTAACGGAGTGGTGATCTTGTCCTCCACGAATTATGCAAGCAGTTCTATATTCACTCCATACCAATCATCAACTACGCCTGCAAGCATTCATATTGTTCAGCAAAAATTTGGCGCAGATTCGATCAGATCAACGATCACGATCACAACGGAAGCTACGCATTCATTAGGCGGCTTATCACTATTTGTCGCACTTGCAGAAGATACCGTGTTTTATACGGGTACGAATGGCGAGAAACAGCACTATGATGTGTTCAGAAAGTCATTAAGCGGCACAACCGGTACATCTATCACATTGCCTGCTGCAGTTGGCAGTTCTGTGGTGCTTACCTTTTCTTCTCCATCGAACAGCACATGGAATTTCTCAAGGATCTATACCTTTGCGATGTTGCAGGAAACAAACTCTAAGAAATTGGTACAGGCAGAAGCTGTTGCTCCTTCGGCAAATGGAACAGCGGGTGTCGCTGAAACACACACTACACTCGTAGCGACTATTTTCCCCAATCCGACCACCAATATTGTTAACATTCAGTTAGCCGAATCAGCACCAGCAATAGTTACGATCATTTCGCTTGACGGAAAAGTACTGATGAAAAAAGAGCTTTCACTAAGCAACTCACAGCTTGATCTTTCTTCTTTGCCGACGGCAACGTATTTGCTAAGTGTGAAGACGGATAAAGGAGAGTATTCTCAGAAGATCATCAAGCAATAAGCTCCGAGAAACAAACTGCAAATAGTCTGTTTTACGTAATAGCGAGCCATAGACCTACTCCCTGAAGGTCTATGGCTTTGCAGTATGTACCACCCGAACAACTCTAAGACGACCGAGAAATGCTACCGAATTGATTCCTTCGTGGAAGGGGTTAGATGAAGAAGGATACTTGTGTCGCGGGTTTCTTTACTGCAACAAAACTCACAGCATAAAGTATACTACCGAGAATGTAGAAACATCGGGTCGTAGCGACCTAAGTCAAAAAAATATTAACTTATATAGAATATAATAGTATGGATAATTCAAGCATGGGAAAATGCCCGGTACCGCACGGAGCAAATACAGAAACAAAAGATTCAGTAATGAGCTGGTGGCCGAACGCATTGAACTTGGACATCTTGCACCAACACGACACGAAGACAGATCCGTTGGGTGAGGGTTTCAACTATCGAGAAGAATTTAAAAAACTTGATCTTCAAGCACTGAAGAGCGACCTGAAAAAACTCATGACCGATAGCCAAGATTGGTGGCCGGCTGATTGGGGACATTACGGTGGTTTGATGATCCGCATGGCATGGCATAGTGCAGGAACCTACCGCACTGCGGATGGGCGCGGCGGAAGTGGCACTGGCAACCAACGCTTTGCTCCTCTGAATAGCTGGCCTGATAATATCAACCTCGATAAGGCGAGAAGACTTTTGTGGCCCATCAAGAAACAATACGGCAACAAAATTTCATGGGCAGACCTGATGATCTTAGCCGGAAACATGGCGTATGAATCCATGGGCTTTACGACATTCGGATTTGCTGGCGGCAGAGAAGATATATGGAGTCCCGAAAAAGATATTTATTGGGGTGCAGAAAAAGAGTGGCTTACAAAATCGCGTTACACAAATTCTGCTGATAGCGAATCACTTGAAAATCCGTTGGCTGCTGTGCAAATGGGATTGATCTACGTAAACCCAGAAGGTGTTGACGGAAAACCTAATCCCTTAAGGACTGCGCACGATGTTCGCACAACATTCAAGCGCATGGCAATGAACGATGAGGAAACCGTCGCACTGACAGCTGGTGGGCATACCGTCGGGAAAGCCCACGGGAATGGAGATCCTTCGCGTTTGGGTGCACATCCAGAAGGTGGCGATGTAGCGATACAAAATTTCGGTTGGATGAATCCGAATGGAAAAGGCAATGCTGAAGATACTGTCTCAAGTGGATTAGAAGGTGCATGGACAACGACGCCTGATAGATGGAATCACACCTATTTCCAATTATTATTGAATCATGAATGGGAGCAGAAAAAAAGCCCCGCCGGTGCCTCGCAATGGGAGCCTATCAACATCAAAGAAGAAGACAAACCATTCGATGCGCATATACCCGGTGTGCGGAGAAATCCGATCATGACCGATGCTGATATGGCAATGAAGATGGATCCTGCGTATCGCATAATTTCCGAACGCTTTGCACAAGATCCTGCATATTTTGAAGATGTCTTTGCGCGAGCATGGTTCAAATTAACGCACCGCGATCTGGGACCCAAGAGCCGGTACCTCGGCGCGGATGTGCCGAAGGAAGATCTCATCTGGCAAGACCCGATCCCGACGGTTGATTACACGCTGAGCGATGCGGAAATTGAAGAGCTAAAAACAACACTGCTTGGTTCTGGTTTGACAAGTGTCGAACTCATCAATACTGCATGGGATAGCGCAAGGACGTTCCGCTCGTCGGACTATCGAGGCGGCGCCAACGGAGCGCGGATAATGCTTTCGCCGCAAAAAGAGTGGGAAGGCAATGAGCCACAACGTCTTGCAAAAGTCTATAGCAAGCTTAAAGAAATTCAGTCGGGCTTGAAGAAAAAAGTGAGCATTGCCGATCTGATCGTCTTGGGTGGAAGTGCAGCGATTGAACAAGCTGCGCAAAAAGCCGGCGTGAATATCAAGGTTCCTTTTACCGCAGGGCGCGGTGATGCAACACCGGAAATGACCGACGCCGAATCCTTTGCCGTGCTTGAGCCGATACATGACGGATACAGAAACTGGCTGAAAAAAGAATATGCCGTAAAACCCGAAGAGCTTCTGCTCGATAGAACGCAACTCATGGGACTTACTGCGCCGGAGATGACCGTCTTGATCGGGGGGATGCGTGTACTTGGCACAAATTACGGTGCCACAAAACACGGCGTATTTACTGATAGAGAAGGTACGCTCACGAATGACTTCTTTGTGAACATTACGGACATGCAATATACATGGAAGCCTGTTGCTGAAGATCTCTATCATATTGTTGATAGAAAAACAGGAGCAACGAAATGGACAGCCACACGGGTTGATCTCGTCTTTGGGTCGAATTCCGTGTTGCGTTCGTATGCCGAAATCTATGCACAAGACGACAACAACGAAAAGTTTGTGACCGATTTTGTGCGTGCGTGGGTGAAAGTCATGAATGCAGACCGCTACGATCTGCATTCATAGATCGCCACAAAAAACGATTCTTCTCTTCATTAGGCTTGGTGTTTGATGGTACGCTTCGGGGCAACTCTGCCACCGATGGCGTACCATCACATCCCACCTGCAGCCCAAGGTAAAACGCCTGCTGGGCTGATGGAAATGATTTTGGATGGGGAGGGGTTAGGAGAGA
>JBKJHR010000070.1:0-2755 GCA_046598695.1 Kapaibacterium sp. (SeqCode) | reverse complement strand
GCGCATCGGCGCACCGCCTTTGGTAAGTGTACCTTCGACAACAAAATACTCCAACCCACATTCAGAAAGCAATTCCTCAACTCCTGCACGTTCCGTACTCATTTCCTGAAATCGCTTCGGACCCATGAATGGTGACCATATATAATGCGGACGGTATCCACATTCAGGCAACCAGATCCCACGCGGCTTTTTTCCAAAATATTTTTCATGCGTTGCAATGGCAACCTGCAACTGCCCTTTGATATTTCTATCGTCAAGTAACAATGGGAAATACCCATGCGTCGCCCCGCAGGTCATGGCATCAAGGATACCCGCATCCGAAAAGTGCTTGAACGCAGCGATCAGATCGGAATGGTAATCATGAAGAAAGGCACGCTTGCATTCGGTATAGAATGAATGCCAAAAAAGCGCGAGTGGACGAAGCTCGGTCTCTCCTTGTCGGAAGAAATCATCATAATCAGCTTCGGCAAGATGGATCTTCTCATTGCAATACTCAACAAAGGTCTTCGCAAAATCAGGATCAGCAATTTGCTCAAGCAGGATCGGAGAAAAATCCATTGAGATCTTCGCTCGAACATTATTCTTCTCCAACTGCTGAAGCATCCCCAAGATCGGGATGTAGCATTCGGATACCGCCTCGGTCAACCATGCAGAACCATTAGGCCATGTGCCATGATGCAAGACATACGGCAAATGTGTATGAAGAACGAATGTAAAATGTCCTAAACGTGGCGGCACTTGCGGGAAGATTATGAATTACAAATTATGAATTACGAATTGAACTTGCTAAGATCTTGGCGCGGAAAAATCCCCTTAGCTCTTTGCGATGTCCTCGGTCGGCGTCATGAGCCTTGAGAGCGCCATCATCTCCTTCATCGTTTGCTGCATCCCTTCATTCGAGCCGTCAAGGAAGATGACGTTGCCTTTACCGAACTCCGCGAAATTTTTGATCGCTTCAGTCCACATACTGAAGAGGATAACAGAGGTATCGAGGTTGGCTTGCTGCATTTCGTGCGCGGCTTCAGACATACCTTTAGCAACTTCCTGCCGAAAAAGCGCGACGCCTTGTCCGCGAAGCTGCGCGGCTTCGCGCTCAGCGCCGGCGGCGATCTTGATCGAGTTGCCTTCGGCTTCGGCTGCTTTTGTCTTACGGATGAGCAGAGCCTGACCTTCGTTTTCCGCCGCGGCTTTCAGGTTGTTCGATGCGACGACCTGCGCCATAGACTTGATGATCTCCTCATCGAACGTGATATCATTGAGCTGCAAGTCTTGCAAGTGGTAGCCCCATCCTTCGAGCGTCCGATCGATCTGATCCTTGACGTGCTCGGTGATGTCCTTGCGCAGTCCGAGAACTTCCGCTTGTTTCTTTGTCGCGACGAAACCACGGATAGTGCCTTCGATCGTGCGGACAAGCGTTTGCATAAAATTCTTTTCATCCACAAATTTGAAAGCGACGTTGATGATCGTTTGGTCCTGTTGATCGAGCACCGAGTATAACAGCATCGCCTTGAAATAGACATTCGCCTGATCAATAGTGATCGCTTGGAATTCGAGTTCGACCGAGCGGTTCTGGATCGAGATGCGGCGCGCGACCGACTCGATGAACGGAAGCCGGAAATTCAGCCCAGGCGCCATGACGCGACGATATTTGCCGAAAACAGTCACAACTGCGACCATTCCCTGCTTCACCGTTACCACAGATAACAAAAGAAGTATCGCACCGAAAATGAGAAGAAAAAACAGAAGATTGGGTTGGTCCAGCATGAGATCGTTATATAATAATGTGACGCAAAAATACATCATTTAAAGAACACCCAGAGAGAATGTCTTCTTTTATCATTACGAATGGCTGGGGTGAGTGTCATTACTTCGTGGGCTAAAGTCATCCTCGCAATGACACCCCATTCAAATTTAAGTACTACGTACTCAAACATTTTTGGAACCACGAAACACTCCTTATTGGTTATATGCGTCCTATTCCTGAGTAGCTCAGTTGGTTAGAGCATCTGACTGTTAATCAGAGGGTCGCAGGTTCAAATCCTGCCTCAGGAGCAATTGCCGAGCAGCATTTCATAGAACGATCCCTCCCCATTTCAAGGGGAAATCACATACTAGCCTTCGTTCTCTTCCATTGCAAATCCTTTAATATCAATACTTTATAGACAGCAGATAATACAAGTATTCCCAAGAACTTGTTACAAACATAACATATTTTTTTAATAAATACAAAGGCATGACAAACTTTGTTGATTAAAAAATGGGTTGAAAGGTGGTTTGAATGAGTCCCATCTCACTGATTAAAGGGTTACGGTGATATTAAGTTAGTTGTAAGTTTCGTACCCCAACAGAGCAAACAGTACCCCCAAGCTTACTTTACAATAGGCATGGTAGATTTCTTTTCCCCATCATTCTTATTCCCGAACACTGCAAACGGACAAAAAAAACAATCCCTTTCGAGATTGCTTCCTTGTAGATACACCAAATTTCACTTTCTATTTCCGGCGTCCAATCGCTATCCAACTTCTCCCGCTTTTTCGACCTACTGCACATGCGGTGTTGCCTTTCATTGAGAAAGCGGCGGCTCCATAATCTACAATACTGTAATTATAGAGTTCAGGATATTTCTTCCATGAGTTTCCATTCCAATGAGAGATAAATCCCCAACTGCCTATTGCCATAAGATCATTCTGTTTATTACCAAATGCTCCTATTCCATTATATTGACCACCACCAAGACTATTACCTATCTCAGCTG
>JBKJHR010000010.1:0-7164 GCA_046598695.1 Kapaibacterium sp. (SeqCode) | reverse complement strand
TAAAACCCGATCTTGCAACTGCGGGACCGATCAGCGTTGATTATGATCAACATGATTTCTTTACGACAACCACGAAGAATCTTCTCGGCTTGCGCGGTGATATCCCTATCCTCGATCACGGTCTTATTGGCTTCTCCTTACTCAATTATTCACAGCATCAGCAATCGATCAAGACTCGTCAAGGCGAAGAGCCGTTCTCGAATTGGGTGGCTGGCATTGATGGATCGTATAGGATCCCATCACTGAAGCTAACGAATCTCCTCAGTGCGCTGCCGATCTTCAATTTGAAAGATAAATCAGAGATCACCTTCCGAGGCGACTTTGCACTTTCATTGCCAAACCCGAATACGCAAACATCCCCGATGCCTGTTGATGGCGGCAAGAGCATTGCGTATCTTGACGATTTTGAAGGAGGAAAAACAAACTTCCAAATGCAGATGAGTTACGGCAGATGGGTTCATTCCTCTCAGCCGGACTCTGTAGAAAAATATGTGACGAGAGGGTATAATGCTGATGAGATAAATTCGCTCAAATCCAAAATGTTTTGGTATGAAAAATTTCAGAAGGATGTACCTATTTCTGCAATTAAACCAAATAAGAGCACATCATCGCCAAACCAAACCGCGCAAGTGCTTGATGTGATCTATGATGCGAATAACCATAAAGGTATTTATAATCATAAATCCAACGAGACCGAGATCGATTCCAACCGCTGGGGTGGTATGATGCAGTGGTATCAGGGATTGAATGTCCCCGCGACGAATACTGATGCTATTGAATTTTGGGTACATAAAGAAGCTGAAGATGGTGGAAATTCTGATGGATTTCTCCATTTCGACCTTGGAAGAATCTCCGAAGACGTGATTCCTGACGGCAAACTTGAAACTGAAGACAAAAATAACAACGGACGATACGATCCGGGTGAAGATGTTGGTCTTGATACCATTCAAAATGATGAAGAAATACGGCAGTTTGTCCTGGGTGCTCTTGATGCCAATGATCCGAGCAATGATAGATATGCGTACGATCGTGATAACAATCCTGATAATTACGACAATATCAACGGGACAGAAGGCAATCAGGATGATCGTTCAGGAGGATTGCGACCCGATACAGAGGATCTTGATGGTAATGGTGCAGTAAATTTAGATAATAGTTATTTTCAGTACGATATCCCACTCAATACTGCGAACAATAAGTATATTATCGGACAAAGCCCCGCGGGTTGGTATCAATATAGAGTGCCGCTCTCAGACTTTGCGAAGGCAATCGGTAATCCGGATAAGAGTTTTGCGAACATTTCCTACTATCGTCTGTGGTTTACGGGATTTAAATCTCGGTTGCATTTGCGTTTTTATGAGATCACACTTGTTGGTAGCCAATGGACACGTGGCAAACGCCTTGGTTTTATTGATACGGCAACAGATAATTCAGGGTTCAAAATTAACTATGTTAATATAGAAGACAATGCCGGAGCACCGACATTCTATACGAACCCTCCGGGAGCACAACGCGATAAGCTCACGGGACAGACATCGATTGTTTATGGCAATGAGCAGTCTATTTCTCTCACGACAGATTGCCTTCCCATAAAAGAATCACGCGAAGCCGTTCGCCTTTTCCCAACGCCGAATGATCTTTTCAATTATCGCTCAATGGCAATATGGGTTCATGGTGATGCGAATCGTCCGAAGGCACTTGCGAACAATGTTGACACAAATCAACTCTACGTCTATATTCGTTTCGGAACAGATCAATATAATTTTTATGAGTACCGCCGCCCGCTTGTGCAGGATTGGCAGAATATGTTCATTGACTTTGTGACGTTAGCTTCTTTGAAGGCAACAAAGCTCAACCCAACGGACACGATCACTGCCGCTGCAAATGATGGCGTTATTGGCTCATACTATCGCGTTGTCGGAAGCCCGAACGTAACAAACGCACCTGTCTTTACACTTGGTATTGAGAACAAAACAACTGATGGTTGCTTAAAGACGGATGTCTGGTTCGATGAATTACGTTTGCTCGAAGGAAACGATAAGATCGATTATGCAATGAACGGTTCGGTGCAGGCAAAGCTTGCTGAGTTTGGAACCGTCACAGCGAATATTGTCAATGAACGCCCTGATTTCCACAGAGTTGATGAACGTTGGAATCAGAATCGCTCACTGAATCTTTCATGGGGTGTCACGGGCGAATTCCAAATGCAGAAGATATTTCCGTCATGGTTGGAAAAAGGGTCTATCTTTCCCCTAACGATAAGTCACAACGAATTCATTCAGCGATCAAAGTATCAAACGAACACGGATGTTGAGGTGGCAAGTGCAGTCGCTAAGATTCAGGATAACGCGAATAAAGGACTCCTCACCCAGCAAGCTGCTAACACTCTTATCGATTCGATCAGGCTCAATAATGAAACACTGACCGTTCGTAATAGCTTTGCTGCGACGGGAGTGAAGTTTAACTTTCCGGGAAGTTTCTTCTTACTACCGGGCTTGATAAACAGATTGACGTATGGTTTCGGCTATGGCGAAGAATTCCAACGCTCGCCTCAGTATGAATATAATCGTTCGTGGTCATGGACTGGAAGTTTATATTATGATCTGAATAATGTCCCCAAAGTACAACTCTCGCCGTTGAAGTGGATCAGCCCTGATGCCTTTAGCATCGGACGATACTCTAACTACACGATCAACTTCTTGCCACAGAGATTCACATGGGGATTCTCGATGACGCGAGGGCGCAAACATACGCTTGACCGTATTTCGACATTGCAATTTCCACCATTCTCATTTCCAGAAGATACACTTGCCGTCTTGAACAGCAGAGTACCATTCATCAATCGTAATTTTACGTCCACACGCGGTGTCTCATTCTCATGGAAATTAACGGAGAATGGCTTTCTTTCGCCGCAGATAGATTACGGGTTAGATGTGTCAAGCAACTTGACAGGACTCGAGACGACAGAGGGGCGCAATGGTATTGGGGATGGGTATGATTCCGCATACATCTATCAACGACCATTTGGTGATATTATTCGCGATGTCTTCTTTACTCGAGGTGCATTTGCTAATCTTGGGCAGGACTATGTTTCGTCGCAACATATCAAGCTCACCACACAGCCGCGTTTGCCATGGCTCTTCTGGATAGACAAATTTATTCGCCCGACATTTAGCTACAATGTTGATTACAAATGGATCAATGCACAAACAGGTTACCAAAATGCCAAGACAGGATTTTGGACGAACGTCATTAACATGGGCTTAGAGTTTAATCTGCGTGAGATGGGGCTTGGGATATTCGGTAGCGATCAACCTCCTGCTGCACGAGGGAGAGCCGCACGGCAGAATCAGCCTGGAATGCTCACCCCTCCGCAACAGATCACACCTCAAAACGAGCCGCAAGTCCTAGGTGGTGCTCCTGTTGAAGAAGCATCTCGCCCAGCTGGTCGTCCGCACGTTACACGTGTTGGTGATGCCAATATGCCAACTACACCAGGGCAATCCGCATTTCTTGATTCATTAGCGAAGAAGATGAATCCTGAACCTCAGCAACCATCAACACCAGCACCAAGAGCACAAGTTGATACAGGCAAGTACCACATTCCTGGTGTCGGTACAGGAGGGGAGCGCACTGATCTTGGTATGAGCGATACATTGCTTACTCCTATTGCACCACCTGAACCGCCGAAGGAGATCGTTGAGGAAGTGCCAAGTACACTCGTATCTGATATTTTGAAAGCAGTCATTCAAAAGCCATTCTTTGATTGGAATGGTACGAGATTTAACTTTATTCAGACGAATTCGAGCCAGAATGGTGCTTTGCAAGGAGAAGGCTCTGGCATTACGAATTTCTTCGCAGGTGGCATTACCCATCCTGAGTGGGATGAGAACGGTCCATCGCGTGCATATCAACTTGGACTCATTACCGATCCGCACGGACGCTTGCTTATCAAGTTCAAGCCGCAATTCCCATTCGTTACTTTTGATGTGAGACATGGTGATCGAGCATTTAGCCCAACAGGACGCTCAACCAATATCACAGATATTTTTGATCAGAAAAATACGTTTGAGCTTTCGACGAGCCGTCCGCTTTGGTCTGGTGCGCAGATCAGTTTCAATTGGAAAACTGAGTGGACCTATGACGAGCATAATAATCTTTTTATTGATAGCATCGGCAAGGTCACGCTTATTTCACAGGCAAAGGTTGGGGATATTTCTCGGACATTCCTTTCAATACCACCGCTTCCATTCCTGAACTTCACAAAAAGCGGTATTCAAGAAGTCGGAAGATTGTGGGAAGAAAAGACAGCAGCTATCGGAGCAGTAACGATCGGGCAGCGCGATTCACTTCGTCCGGAAGTACGCAATCGTTTGCAGGTTGAGAGTTTCCGTGAAGGATTTGAATCGTTGCCGCTCTTTACCACGAAGCTTCGTGAATTCCTGCCGCGATTGAATTATAATTTCAGTTGGAGCGGTATGGAAAAACTTCCGTTCTTCAGCTTTGCTGATCGCGTTTCTTTCCGACATGGATATACAGGTAACTATAAACGCATTTTCCGTCTTGATCCGGGTGATAGTATACAGCTAACAACGTTACAGATCGTTAGCTACGGATTCCGCCCGCTTATTGCGATGGATTTCGGTTGGGATAAAGTATGGGGCGGCAGAATGACGGCAAGCCTGAATTACGATACACAAACAGAATGGGGAGCAGACTATGCTTCCAATAGAATTACGAAACGTCTTTCGACGACTTTCGGCATCAACGCTAATTATCAGCGCGAAGGAATCAAGATCCCATTCTTTAATTGGAATCTCAAGAATAACTTTGGCTTATCGTTTCTTTTCAGCCAAACGATCTCAAGTGATGTTTTCTACCAATTCAATACGATCACATCAAATCCAGACGGTACCGGCAATGGCGGTATTACTAAGACGACCATTGAGCCGCGCTTCAGCTATGACGTGAGTCAACAGCTCACCATCGAAGGCTTCTATCGATACGAGCGCACCATCCCGTCAGCAACAGGAGTACTCATTCCCCCGACACGCCTAATTCTCGCCGGATTCGATATTCGTTTAAAGATATTCTAAGTGAAGTAGATAGAGGATCGGGGTATCTTAAGTCCTTAAAGAAGTCACTTTCCCACAGACTATTCACTATAAAAAAAAAGGGTCGTTACTTTCGCAACAACCCCAACCATGTTTATCGGTGGGTGAGAGCGCTACGCCCATAATAACGTAGCCACCGTTATAATAGCCACCCCTTACCACAAGGGTGGACTGATGATAAAGCAAACAATATCCACAAAGCAAACTAAAGTCAAAATTATTTTTGTAGCATCAATTCCTCAGATTTATCAGGGATCTATGTTCCGCTACAAAAGAACGTTACTCTCATTTCGTAATACAAAAATACGTCTTTCTGTATGAAAAAAAAACGCACCGAATGAGAACTTATGCCATCCATCAACAGTAACTATACTTATACTATATAGTTATAGAATCTTTTATTGGGTAAAGCTTAAATTATAGGCAGACTTGTCAACCGTTCTGCTCCACTACTTTTGGACGGAAGATGTTGTTTGTCAACTGTATTTTTCGGTTAGGCAGTTCTTTTGATCTTCAAAATATTTATCATAGATACCATCAAATAGAAAAATATATGACTCGATATCTTCTGCGTTGATAAAACGGGTGCAGATAAGCTCTGCTTTCTTGGAATCAAAATCAACGCACTTCATGAGATCGTTGACTGCCTTCAAAAATATACTATATCTTCCTAGACCTTTCTTATATCCATAGCGAGAAGCCTACCGGAGACTTCGTTCAGCATGAAGTTCTACCGCAAACGGATCTTCCAGCATTGCCACAAAATAGACTTCAAAACACTTGAGCTTGAGAGTGAAAGGAAGAGTCTGATTATTTCCAGTGTTATTGGAAACTGCCTTCATAAGGTAGTTTTTCCCCTTCGTAAAATCTTTTGTATAGATGTAGTATATCATTAGCAGCACAGCATAGGATCGAGCCATATCTTTTTGTAGAAGATCAATATTGTAGGGAAAGAATTTATCGATATACTCTTTTGCCCATACCAAATCTCCAGAAGAAAGTATTTTTGGGAAAATGATCCAAAGATAATATAATGAGGGCGCAAACGTCCCTGATGATTTCATAAGAAAATTCTTCTGTTGTTCGATAGAGTACTGTTCGGACAACTCAAGAAAAAGTGTGCATTCTAATTCAAAATAATCCCGATAGATCTCGAAATGTTGGGGATTGTTATTGATGAGTTGCTTGCAACATTCAGCGTAGTCTTCCTGACTTTTGTGTTTTATGAAGTGCTTTGAAAAGATTCGCATCAGGCTATTGCACGCAACTAACGTAGCAAGGATGTGGTCGCCATCTTTAACAAGATTGTATAATTGCTCAAGTTCATCTGTATAGAGCTTGAGGTTGTCCACATCCAAGCTCGTTTCCCGCATCTCTTCGATCAGGCTATTGAGTTCATATATTCTTTGATAGGAGGAGTCAAAGGGGTGTGGCGTTTTCATAGCAAGATATCTCTTTACATAGGCATCAAGTTCGACAAAAAGAAGTCCGTGAAAAGCATGTGTCATAGTGAAAAAATTAGACATCAGTAGTACTTGAAAGTAATACGATTCAAGCGCAGCTTTATTCTTGCAATGCCTCGCCTCCTGCTTCTTCATTTCATGGTAGAAATGTCGGAAGAGTTGCTTCTCGCCCAACGCAAGAAGAAGTGTGGTACCATCCTCGGGTACGAGGTCAACATAACATGCTGCAAGAATTTCTGAATGAATTTGATAGTATCGTTTCTTTGAAAGTTTGTAGGTCTTTTCAATGTCGATTGGTTCAATCTCGCTGCGTGTACGGATATTTATCATACGCGTAAATATCTTTTTCTTTACACCGCGAAATTGCAGAGGGCGAAGGTTCTTACGACTGCCCTTACTCAGCGAAAAAATGAGTTCTTCGACTAGTGTCATTGTAGAAGTATGTATTGTACAATGGTAAACAAAGGTAAGCAAAGGTAAACAAAGGTAAACATATCTTCAAGACTAACACCCATTTTCCTACATCAATGCATCTATATATATAGAATTACTTCTTGAAGAGTTTATACATGCGAAGAATTTTTCAA
>JBKJHR010000263.1:0-26671 GCA_046598695.1 Kapaibacterium sp. (SeqCode) | reverse complement strand
CTGTTTGAGCCAACCTGATTTGATATAAAATATCTTTCCAAGCTCCCCGTTATCAATGAAAGATTTAAGGATCATCGTATCAGGACGGAACCGGTTATTCATCCCGACCATCAACTTGCAACCGTATTCCTCTGCCACGCTGACGATCTGCTGCGCTTCTTTCGCATTACGGGCAATAGGCTTCTCAATAAGGACATCTTTCCCCGCCTGCAATGCGGCGATAGATGTTGCAGAATGTGCATCGGTCGAAGAGCAGATATCAACGGCATCAAGCTCCGAACCTATAGGGGAAGAAAGCAGGGCATCAATACTCTTGAATGAAGTTGGAATGCCGTATCTCTCCGCAATAGCACGAGCCTTCCGCTCGTCTGGGTCGCATACGGCGACAAGCTCGACATCAGGCATTTTTTTCAGTATCGGCAAATGAATGATCTGCCCGACATTCCCGCATCCAATAAGTGCTACCTTGACTTTTTCCATTGATTCACAATAAATAATATGCAAAGATACGGCATGAATTCAAAGGTATTTGGGAGTATTCTCTTTTTAGGAGAGGTAGCAGCAGGCGTCAGCCCCTGAGGAGAGGGCAATCTAGGGTAGAGCCTATCATTACGAATTCCCTTTTACCGGATTGGAGAAGAATTCGCTATAGATGAGCAAAATTATGACGAATGCGAGTAGGATGTAATTGAAAGTAATCATTTGGTTGTGTTTTCTGGGTTTGCAGGTAATAATTCTATGAGTCTCGGTGCGTATTATGCGGTTGCTGCGGTATCAAGACACCACATCAATGAACCGCAGGCGTGGCGCATGATCCGCACCGAGACCCACAAAAAATTAGAACAGGATCGGCTTGTAGAGTCTGATCGTGAAGTTCATCATCTGTGCTGGGGTTGTTGTTGTGTTTTTCATATCGTCTCCGTTAAAATGTTTGTGAATAATTACTGTTTCATTCTTATGGATACAAACTTAACGGATGGGTTCTTTTTTGCTACTACGTATTAACTACTTAGTGCTGATTTTGAGTGGGAAAACGAGGTTAGGCTCAATTCCGCCGCGAAATTCCTTCTCTTTTTTATGAGAATCGTCGATGGCTATTTGCTCGTTCTTACGCCCTACGCACCTCCAAGTTTGTATCTTTGTGCTACCGACTTCTGTTACACATTGGACTTTTCTCTAAATAGGGCTGATGCTGGTATTTACGATTCGCAAACTTTTCTACTCAATACTCATCATTCTCGGCGTGATGACGGTCATCTTTTTTGTGATGAACCTGCTTCCCGACCCCGCACGAATGATGCAGGGGCAACGAGCTGATCTTTCCACCCAGTCTGCCATTCGGCATGAACTGGGGCTTGACTTACCCGTTCATGAACGTTACTTCAAATTCATTGGGAATGCGATGACAGGCGATATGGGCAGATCATATACCTCGAACCGCCTTGTCATGGAAAGCATCCTTGAGCGTCTTCCGGCGACAGCTATACTCGCTATTAGCGCAATGATCTTGGCAACGATTCTCGGCGTAGGCATTGGTATCCTCTCGGCTGTGAAGTCCTATACTATTATAGATAACTTTGCGATGTTTATTGCGATGCTTGGTATTTCTGTGCCGTCGTTCGTGCTTGGTTTGCTTATGATGATCATCTTTGGCTCGTGGCTGCAGATCCTTCCTATATCAGGTTATGTAGATCAAGGTTGGGATCATTTACTACTCCCAATGCTGACTCTTGCCCTCAGACCAATATCCATCATTGCTCGTGTCACACGTTCGAGTATGTTGGATGTACTCTCAAGTGATTATATCCGCACAGCAAGATCAAAGGGGCAAACAACGCGAGTCATTATCTTCCGTCATGCGCTTCGCAATGCTCTCAATCCCGTCGTCACGACCGTCTCATCATGGCTTGCTGCTCTTCTTGCGGGTACGTTCTTTATTGAGTATATTTTCAATTGGCCTGGCATTGGCTCGATGGCATTTGATGCTATTCCGCGCTCGGACTTCCCGACCATTCAAGGGACCGTTCTTCTATCGGCGATCATCTTTGTCGTCGTCAATTTCTTTGTTGATATTCTCTACGCTAAACTTGATCCGAAGGTGAAACTATCATGAGCGAAGTCACGCTAAACCCGTCCCAAATCGCTGCACGTGCGGCAATGCCGGAGATGAATGCCGAGTCGCGCTCGCTTTGGTATTATTCTTGGAAGCGTCTCAAGCGCAACAAACTTGCGATGGTCGGATTATATGTTACGATCATTCTGATGCTCATCGCGATCTTCGCACCGTTGCTTTCGCAATTTGATCCGAATATGCAAGTCCTCGAATACGCCACCAAAGAGAGCGGATTCAAGGGCAATGTCATCATGCGCCTCAATGATCTCGAAGGTAAGGAGCCCATACCTATTCCCATACAATCGTTTATCGTCTCCGGCGATCATGTCGAAATGATCACCGATGAAGGGAATACTGTCAAAATTCTACTTTCAAAACTTGTCGGTAAATCCGAGAATGATTGGCATAAACAGCCAACGTATTATTTGGGCACTGACCGTTACGGACGAGATGTACTCACACGTCTGATGTATGGAGCGCGAGTATCGCTCACTGTCGCGTTCTTTTCTGAATTGATCTCTATCTTTATCGGCATATTCTTGGGTGCGCTTGCAGGTTTCTATCGCGGCTGGGTCGATGATGCCATCATGTGGTTCACGAACGTCGTATGGTCGATCCCCTCTCTCCTACTCGTTATTGCACTCTCTATTGCGCTTGGTCTTGGATTTATTCAGACCGTCGTTGCTATCGGGATTACCGGTTGGGTTGATATGACGCGTATCGTGCGAGGGCAGTTCTTCTCGCTCAGAGAGACAGAATATGTTGAGGCGACACGTGCTTTGGGATTACGAAATTTACGGACGATCTTCCGTCATATTCTTCCGAATGCCGTCGGACCGATCATTGTTATTGCAACAGCAGGTTTTGCGAGTGCAATTATCTATGAAGCATCTCTTTCCTTCTTGGGATTAGGCGTTCAACCGCCAACATCAACCTGGGGGCAGATGATCTATGATGGTTATGGGTTTATTGCCGCAGGCTCAAATTGGGGATTAACTATCTACCCAGCCCTTGCAATAATCCTCGCCGTTTTTGCGTTTAATTTCTTCGGCGATGGACTGAGAGATGCATTCGACCCAAAACTGAAAAGGTAACATATTATCTTCAAAGATTTTCATTCTGAACTAACATCAGACTAATACTATGGCATTACTCGAGGTAAAAAACCTTCAAACATATTTTTTCACTGATGACGGCGTTGCAAAGGCTGTTGACGATGTCAGCTATAGCGTCGAAAAGAAACAGACACTAGGCGTTGTAGGCGAATCTGGTTGCGGAAAGTCCGTGACCGCGCTTTCGATCATGCGCCTCATCCCAAGCCCACCCGGCAAAACCGTCGGTGGACAGATACTCTTTGAGGGACGCGATCTCTTGAAGATATCTGAGGACGAGATGCGCTCGATTCGCGGAAATAAGATCGGCATGATCTTTCAAGAACCGATGACTTCGCTCAACCCCGTCTTTACGATCGGTAATCAGATCGAGGAGTCTATCCTTCTCCATCAAAAGGTCAATAAAGAGCAGGCGAGAGAACTTGCCATCGATATGCTCAAGAAGGTTGGTATTCCCGCACCTGAGCAACGCTACAAGGAGTATCCACATCAACTTTCTGGCGGTATGCGTCAACGAGTGATGATCGCCATTGCGTTATCATGTAATCCTGCAGTGCTCATCGCTGATGAACCGACGACTGCACTTGACGTAACGGTTCAGGCGCAGATATTGGAGCTTATCAAGGATTTGCAGAATACGCTCGGTATGGGTGTAGTACTTATCACTCACGATCTTGGCGTTATTGCTGAGACGGCTGATAACGTCGCCGTGATGTATGCTTCGCATATAGTTGAGTATTCCAAGGCAGATGAAATATATTACAACCCGCTCCATCCTTATACGGTTGGGTTACTTGGGTCAATTCCGAAGCTCAACATCGAATCAGATCGCTTGATGACGATCGATGGTACCGTACCGCCCCCAACTTCCTATCCAATTGGCTGTAACTTTGCTTCACGTTGCTCTTATGCTTCTCCTGTATGTCTCTCTGAAGAGCCATTGCTTATTGAGGTAGAGCCGGGGCATCAAGTCGCTTGTCACCATTGGCAGGAAGTAAAGGCAAAACGCCCTGATAACTTGGTAGAAGCGTAGAAATAATTCTCTTTAATAAAACGGTAGTCAATGACTATCGTTTTTTTTTACGGCAAATTCTTATTTACTACGTGCGAAATTCAGCATTCGATAAACCAGCTTCGCTGCAAGGTAAGTAGCATGTTGTTGCTTCGCATCTGGAATCAACTCCACGACATCAAAACCAACAATTCTCTTCCCTGCCTTCCGAAGTTCTCGGAATATCTCCATCGTCTCATTCCATAAAAAACCATCTGGTTCAGGGGTGCCCGTTGTTGGCATTATGGAAGGGTCGAAGTAGTCTATATCGAAAGTTACATAAACATCATTTGTTGGCAATGCCTTGACCACACTTTTCTGCCATGTCGCCCCGTGCTTGCCTCGACGGATGTTTGTTGCGTAAAAGGTTTTAACCTTGTTTTCCTTAATGAATTCTGCTTCCTCTTTGCACTGCGCTCTGATGCCAACCTGCACCACTCTTTCCATCGGAAAGCTATATTCATCATCAACCCGCGCCATAAAGCAGGCATGGCTGTATTTTGTGCCGGAATAGGAGTCACGCAGATCGCTATGCGCATCGAAATGAAGAACCGACATCTTGGGATAGGCAGCAAAGTGCGCGCCGATCGTTGCCGAACCAATAGTATGTTCACCTCCGAGCGTAACCACAAACTTCCCTGCTGCAATTTCTTTCGATATGGCTATCTCAAGTGCCTTCATTGCTTTCTGCCCCGTGAGCGAAGTAAAATTCATCGGAGGAAGTGTTGCAATACCTTCTTTGAAGCATAGCTCTGTAAAGAACTCATCATCAAAGAACTCCACGTATTGAGATGCCTTAATAATTGCGCCCGGAGCCTTACCCGTACCGCTGCCATAGCTCACCGTTTTTTCATATGGAGCAGGAAGAATAATGATCTTGCTCTTCTCATACGAAGAATTTTCTCTAGCAAGAGCTAAGAAATTATCTTTCGTTGGTAAGACTTTTTTTGTAAGCATAAAAAGTATCGTATATAAAAAAAAGGGCACGTGCAACGTGCCCCTACGAATTCTGAGTAAATACTCTTACTTAGACAATACCATTCTCTTCGTTGATGAGTAATCCCCACACTTGATCGTGTAGAAATATGTACCTGAAGGAAGGCTACTACCGTCGAATGTTGCAGTATGCTCACCTGCAGCAACGAAAGCATCAACAACTGTTGCGACTTCGTTACCAAGAGCATTCGTAACCTTCAACGTTGTCTTTCCGCCCGTTGCGAGAGAGTACTTGATCTCCGTCGTTGGGTTGAAAGGGTTCGGGAAGTTCTGTGCAAGTGCATTGCCTTCGAGCTTAATATTCTCAACACCAGTAGCTGTTGGATCACGAACATACGCTTCCATCCATAAATTTGGGGCATAAACCTCAGAATTGTCAGTATTTGAAAATATTGCAAATCCTGACGTATAGTATTGCGAAGAATCATCAAGTGCGATACGGTATGCACGCATTGTTTCAGGATCAATGACAGGGTCTGCTCCATCACCAATATTGACAGAGTCAGCCAATACAGAAATTGCGTTCGTCACTATATTACTCGCCGATGCAAATACCCGTGAATTCAGATACACAAAGAAATCAGCCTCTGGAAGAGTGAGTCCACTCGTAAAAGTCACCTTAATAGAATTAATTTGACCGCCACCGACCATTAACTTGCTATAAGCAATTGTCTTGTGATTTGAGGTGAAGCTTGTACCAATTGCCCCAGTTGTTCCCAGATCAGGGAATGGACGTTCTGTACCATCAGAGCCTGCAACTAGGCGCTGCTTAACTACACCAACCTCAAGGTTATTTCCAGTTATATTTTCCATACTATCGACGGTGAACCAGATCCTCACACTGTCAAGTTTGGGGTTTGCGAGAGAAGAAGTAAATCTTGATCCAACACCTACATAAGTAAACGGTGAGCCAGCACCATTATTGCTAATGAGAGGGTCACCATTTTGATCTGTAAGTGGACCTACGGGTGTGCTGATCGGGAAAAAGCTACCGGCATCAATTGAAGCTTGGTCATAATACTTCAGAGTCTCTTTTTTACCAGCAAGTGGCTCATTACCACCCAACTTAATGTATTTAGGTTGTTCGTTGAACACGCCACGATACATTTTACCGCCTGCAGTAGGTCTGATAACTTCAGTCTTGCCTACTGTCTTCGAAAAGGATACAGAACTTAAGCACATTAGTGCAAATGAGAGAGCTAAAAACTTTGTAACAAATCTTTTCATAATCAAAAGATAAAATGTACGGAAAAATGGTTATCTATCTACCTCTAAAACCCCTCAAAACGGAAAAAGTTGCGGGAAATTTGTGTTTTTTCTTGCTTCCGCCTGTGTAACTTCTTGGGTCGAGAAGGGTTGATAGTGTAGGATATTCATGTTCATTCAATTGGCTTTGGTATGAATTCGTTATTTCACAGACTCACGTTCGCTTTCATCCTCGCATTTCTATGCGTGAAATCAGACTCGTATGCCCAGCAAATACGCGGCACATCAGGGAAATCGAAGGATTTTGCCTCTCTTGCCGAAAGGGTACAGTCGCTATCCGGTGTTGGTCTCAGGCTAATTCGCCTCTCTGCACCAGGGGTACCAGGAGCAATGATCGCCAACACTGACGAAGCCGCACCACTTATTTCTGCTAATAGTCTGAACGACGGAAATACCATTAACCTTATCGCCAAAACATGGCTTGGTTCGCTTGCCACCTCTATGCTCGGTGTGTCCGAGAATGCAGAGTTAAGCAATGGGGTAACAACGAAAGTCGGAGATGTTTGGCTTTCGACCTTTCAAATGAGTTTTCAAACTATTCCTGTTCGCGAGCGATTCATCCATTTGAATATCGGCGCACTAAATGGTAAAGTGATGATGATTCGGAATAATCTGCCGATCCTTGAGCCGAACACTCTCTCGCCAACTATGACTACAGATGAAATTTTACATGCCGTTCGTGATAATCTTGGTTCGCTTGTAAAGACCATCAAAGAACCAAGTCTTGTTCTGGTCGATGACAGAGCCTCACATTCCCTCCGTCTTTGTTTTGAACTAACAGCAGGCAGTTCGTCTCACGATGAACTCTGGCGAATGACATACGATGCGACAACAGGCGATCTCATAGAGAAAAAAAATCTTTTACATTCAGATTGCCTCAAGGTTGCTTATTCAGAAGCTGATACCTCGAATTCTGCACCATCTTCTTTACAAAGAGCAAACCATCAAGCGAATAACTTTTTTGCGCCGCTTGGGTCTGTATTCGGTACTATTACGGCGCAAGTGAGATTGAGAACCCCATTCGATACTCCCGTTTCAGTTGGTCTTCCCTATACTCAGTTGAGCGTGAATGGTATCACGACCTATACTGATTCTCTCGGCAATTGGTCTGTGCCGAATACAACTTTCCCAGCACTCGTACAAACAGCATTTAGCGGTAAGTACCATACGATCCAACGTCAAGATGGCATCAATAACGTCATTTCGCAGTCATTTAATAGCGGTCCAATTTCAATTGAGTGGAATAATTTGAACTCCGACGAATCCGAACGTGATGCATACTACTCCATAGCCTTCGCGCATGATCATGCGAAGAAAATTGACCCGACACTCTCACTTTTAGATCAACCTCTCGGCGTACTTGTAAACTACAACTCATCCTGTAATGCTTTCTATGATCCTATAGGACGCACCTTCACATTTTTTAATGCAAGTACAAGCTGCTCCAACACTGCACAGATCGCAGACGTAGTCTATCATGAATTCGGGCACCGAATCAATCATGCACGGTATTCTCAGGCGGTTGGAAGCACAGATTCCAATATGGTTGACGGCTCTCTCAACGAAGGTTTTGCTGATCTTAACAGCTCATTCATTCGTGATGATGCGCGTATCGGTGTGAATTTCTATGGGAATAATACGCGCACATTGCGCAATTGCAATAATACTGCTCGCTTCCCTGATGATATTAATGGTGATATTCACGTGAATGGCGAAATTATTTCCGGTGCATTTTGGGATCTCCGCAAAACGATGGGGTTGAAAGAAACAGAAAAGCTCTTTCATATGATGGGCTATCAACGTCCTGATGGACCCGGTGGGATTGATGCTGCATCATTGCAAGAAGCCTTTACAAATACGCTACTTGCTACGCTTATCACCGATGACGATGATAACAACCTTGCCAACGCTACTCCACATACCAGCCAAATTGTTGCGGCATTCGATAAGCATAATATCGGACTCAGTGGACTCATTGATCTTGCTCCGATACCCATTGCTGACCAAGATTCCAGCGCAGAAAACTACCCACTTACGGTAATTGCAAAATACAACGCACCCATTGGAAGCTTAGATCAAAATTCCCTACTGATCCATTATAAACACATAAATGAATCAGATTACCATACAACTGCTCTGACCCTTAGCCATGACAGTCTTTTCAGCGGGATCATCCCGAAGATGCCGATAGGAAGCATTGTCCAATACTATGTGAGCGGAGCCACGACGATCAATACATCAAGCATTCGCACAGTCCCTTTTGCTGATGAACCTCTTACGTTTCTTGTTGGCTTTAAACAGAAGATATTTGACAATGCAGAAACGGAGAGTGGATGGCAAAAAGGGAGTGCTACTGATAATGCAACAACAGGAAGATGGACTCGTGGAAAGCCCATTGGGAATTTCTACACAGATGCGCCGACGTTCTTTGTCCAGCAAGATACCGATCATTCCCTTTTCGGCACTATGTGTTTCATTACAGGAAATCTGAATACAACTGATCCCTCAAAGGATGATGTGGATGGTGGTGTGACGACGCTCATCACACCTCTTTACGATCTTTCTTCCATGAATGAACCTGTCGTCCGCTATTGGTATTACTTTTCTAATAACACCGGTAATAATCCAGGTTTGCCACAATGGATCGTAAAGCTAACATTGGATGATGGCTTGCATTGGAAAACGATTCAACAAACTCCAGCAGCAACAGATGGTTGGACACAATTCCTCTACCGCATACGTGATTATGGTGTACCAAGCGATAAAGTACGTGTCGAATTCCTCGCAAGTGATAATATCGGTTCACTTGTCGAAGCAGGAGTTGATGATTTCGAGATATTGAACGCACCGGAAATCAGCAATATCAGCGTTCATTCAGATAAGACAGATATGCTTTCACTTAGTGTCTCATCTCAACCAACGTTACGAAATTCTCAAGTGAGGATATCCTTTTCCCTGCCCAATCCCCTTCATGCAGAGATTATCCTCCGCGATCTATTCGGGAATGTAGTTCAGCAGATTGGCAATGGAAATTACGAGGTCGGTGAACATACCTTGTCGTTCTCGCCTACTGCAAACCTTGCCAGTGGTATCTACCTTCTTGAGTTACGAACATCAGAAGGAATAAAACGAGTGAAGATCGCAATACTGTAAAGAACTACACTTAAATATTATTTTGCTCGTAAAGAAATCGTTACGCCTACAAGAACGAATGCGGCTCCGATGAAGTCATGGAGATGAAGTGACTCCTTTAAAAATAAAGCACCAAGAATAACAGCAAGCACTGGAGTAATGAGCGAAATATATGACATCGTGACAGCCGAAGTCTGCTTCATCAATCGGAAGTATGTAACGAAGGTGACGATCGTACCCATAATTGCAAGGTAGAGTACTGTCCAAATTTGGGTGAAGTTAAAGGATAAGGAAAAAATATTTTCCTGGATCAGAGCCAACGCACCAATTACGACAAAGCCTATCGTAGTGGAAAGTGCGTTGAGCATAATGGGCTGTACATTATGTGTATCTTTTTTCGTGATAACAGCCGAGATGCCGCTTACTATTGGTGCGATAAGAAGAATACACATTGCGACGATATTTATCTCACCTCCATCCGCAATTTGTGGATAGAAAATCACACCAATGCCCATGATACCAATAATAATCCCTGTGATCTTTACAAACCCGAGTTTATCCCCATGAAAAAAGAAATGGCTGATCAAGGCAGTCCAAAGTGGCATGGTACCGAAGATCACTGCTTCAAGACCTGATGGGATAAATTGCGAACACCAATAGACAACGGCAAATGAAACACCATTGCTAAGGAAGCCAACCCACATTACCGCTTTCCATTCAGCTGCATTCTGTGGAAGTTTCGTCTTTGAACTGATCGCCCAGATCCACATGAGAGCCGCCGCCACTCCAAAACGAAGAGCCGCTCCAGCAAAAGGGGTTAATCCAGCTTCTTGCCCAAGATGAATGGCAAGCCATGTTGATCCCCAAATAAGGCAGATGACCGTGTAGAGAAGAATAAACCGCGTTTTAGGGATGTGTGGGTGCATTGAAGCCGAATAACAGCCAAGAATACTTTGTCATTCCGATATGCGTAAATGACATTACTCCTTGTCTGACTAAAAATCATTGTAGTTTTGCATAACTAAACACGAACACATATGATATTCGACAACTTGCATACCCTCTCCAACTCCTTCTCCGTAGCTCTCATAATCCTTGGGATGATCTTTGAGATCATTGGCAGACGTTCCAATACAAAACAACATCTCATAGATGGCGGATGGATGACGCTCATCATTGGGGCGTGCTTTGCGATGATTTCGGTTATCACAGGATTTCTCGTCGAATCATCCGTTCTCATTACCAAAGAAGCCTCATTCTTCGCAGGGTTGCATAAGTTTGTTTCTCTTGGAATGGCTGTGTTCGTAGTTATCGTCATTTGTTTCCGTCTACTGCTCGTTAAGAAGCTCGATGATAAAGAATACGGTGCGGCAATACGGGGGTCATATCTTACATTGCAGGTCATCACGATTTGCCTTGTCCTTTCTGCATCTGTTGTAGGTACAACACTTGTTCATAGATACGGCGTTGGGGTTGCCCCATATCAGGATATGCAAAAGCTCCCTGTAACTCCGCCAGTACAAAATGGTATTTCTGTTGATACGACCGAATTCCGCAACTAAGACCCATTGCCCGCTACACAACGAACACGAGCAACGCGCATCGGAGATATTCTCTTTCTCCTTCTTGGTGTTGCCTTGCTTTTTGTTCTGACGACAGTGTATCTCATGCCATTCAGGCTTGACGATGTCCTGCATATTGACTGGGCACATAGCCATACGTTCTGGGATGCTTTCGATCCGATACGCGGAGAAATCGTCAGAAGCTACCGCCCACTTTTCGCAGCGACGATTTGGCTTCTCACTCACTATGCAGGTCTTAATAATTATTTCCCGTGGCATTTGACGCTTGCAGCGTCCTTCTTCATTGGTCTTGCTTTTACTGGGCTTACAGTGCGATATATTTCTGGGCAAGCATCATCACTTTATATCTCAATGTTGCTGTTTTGGATCGCTTTCTTGCCTATCCTTAACGTTCTATTTTGGTTTGGTGATCTGACGTTCACCATTGAGCTAATGTTTACTGCTTCAGCGTGGTACTATGGAATTCGCGGAATGCAGGAAGGACGCATCGGGATGTGGTTCACTGCATGTCTGCTCGGAGTATGCGCTGTATTGAGCAAAGAGCCAGCATTGCTTCTGGTCCATAGCGTTTTTGTTGGTGTTTTTATACTCGCCAGAAAAAAGATTGTCAGTGTTTGGAAACAGCAATCACGAGCTAAAGGCATATTCACTATTGTATGCTATATCGGATTTATCGTCATCTCTCTTCTCTTATTTTTCAGCTCCCCGACAAAATCAAATAGATTCTTCCATTTTGAGCTCTTCACTACGGAGCAAACACATTTCTTTATTTGGGATAGAATTCGCTATTATAGCGAATCTCTTCTTAACCCAGCAGCACGAATTCTTCTTGTAGCGCCAATCCTCTGTGCTTTGTTTTCTGCGATCATGAGTAGAATAGTCTCGAGCCTTAACCTTGCTCTTTATGCCGCACTCTTGATTCTTGCTGCAATAATTTCTTTCTTTTTTGTCAAAAGCATCATCACGCTTTCAGTACTCCTTCTCGTCATCCCATTCTTCCTTTACTACCTTGATCCCCAAAGGAAGAAAAAGTATTTGTTCCTCCTGCCTTTCTCTATTACAGCTGTCATTACTCTTGCCGTATTGGAAATTACCGTGATGCTTGTCAAGACACAACTCACCGAGCTTGCTCTCGTCTTACTAGTCATTTCTGGGGTACTATGGGGAGACGTTATCCATGAATTTGGGAGGCTTTTTCGTTTGCAGTTTACCTCGAGAAAAGCAATCCGAGTTATTATCGGCATAGCAGGTGTCTCGATCTGCGTGATCCTCTTCACCGCCTTTCCACTCTTCAAATCGAAGCTATCACTATTGAGCGAAGTACGAGATACTCGCTATAATGCAAATGACGCCATAAAATGGATGGCTTTGAACGTCCCGAATGATGCGACGATTCTTGTTACGGGTCCCGCTTTATTTCATATCACCCGCGCCGATGATATGACATCAAAAGAAGATGAATTCAAATCCTATGGACAATATACATTTCTTCAAGGCTATGTGCGCTTTTATTTGGAGAACCTCGGGAGAAAAGATCTACATATCGCATATTTAGAAGACCCGATTACATTGGAGAGAGTTCTTGACTCTTTCCGCGAAACAACAAACACCTATCTTTTCTTGCAAACAGGTCTTGAAGGAGATACTTTTCATGGTGTGAAAAGTGGTAGAAGTATCCTAACGCGACAAGATTCATTGGTTGTTACATTCTCCCAAGGGAAGTACCCTTCAGAGGTATGGAAACTCTAATGCTCGTCTCTTACTGGAATGGGTCACCAATAGTGAATTCAAAATTGAACGTATTGTGTATGTCTTTTCGATCAAAAAGCCATCTCCCAACTGCGCCGGGCTTCATTGGCTTGGGATGATCATAGATCGATTTATCTTGTTCAGGGTCAGGAGTTGGGTCATAAAGTCGGAAGCCAAAATCTAAACGAATAGGACCAACGATCGTATTATACCGCAAGCCAATTCCAATGGCAATTGCAGCGTCACTCAAACTTACTTTTGTATCCTTATCCCAAACATTACCTGCGTCACAAAACAATGCGAACGTGATAGGTGATGTAATGGATTCAAGTGAAGAATTTTCAAGGTCTTGCTTGAATGGAGAAAAGCGATACTCTATATTTGCTTCCAACCGTGTAAAACCACCGATATTGGGGTCTGCTTCATCAGATGATGATACAAGTAAGCTACGAGAAGCCCAACCACGCAATGAAGTAGGACCTCCACCAAGATAGAGCCGTGTAGTGGGCACATCTCGCAATGGCTCATTTGGCGACCTCCGAATAGCTGTCCCTGCATAAGCTCGCATTGCGATGACCGATGATCCATGACCTGTTAGATCAAAATACTGCCGTGCCTGTAAAGTATTTCTAATGTATGATGCACTTGGCAGACTTGTCTTGATAATCGGCAAGCCCCATTCGAGAGAATATCGTAGTGACCCTCCCTTTGATGGGTTCAACGGGTTATTTGTGCCGTCAATCACAAAATCACCTGAGAGAATCGAGTTAAACTGTGGCTTCCCTGCCTTGTCGCGTTTTTCTTTCGAATAACTTGTATCAAAGTAGCTCTCCACATATTCAAACGTAAGTCCCGGAGCAAAGGTCATTGTCGGTGTTGAACCCTGCGAAATATCATAGGATGTTGTTAATGGGACTGATACCTTTTGGATGTGAAATTTTTCTAGCTTTACAGTAGCGCTGCTACCCGCAGCTGTATCAGTTTTCACATTTTCAAATAATTGAAATCGCGAAACACTCACACCAAGACCCAATGGAGAAAAATTACGGAATCCGAAATATGGTATGGCAAATCGCCCGCCAATATCATAAACTAGTTGTAACGCAGGAAGAAATTGATAACTGCCTTCAGCTGTGAATGACTCAGCACCACCAAATACATTTCGATTACTATACCCAAGTTTTGCTGCAAACGTCGTCCCGCTCGTTCCAATCCCTATGCGGAATCCCGGAGAAATATCTTGAGTCGAACGCATTTTTAATAGCACACTGACAGGCAATGACTTCCCGTTACGCGCTGAATCTGCTAGCAAGGAAACATCAGAAGTATCAAGACCGATACGCACACTCTCGAATGTACTGAGATTGTTTATGTTCCGTTCTGAAAGAGCGAGCTTTGAAGATGAGAACCAATCATCTTTTGAAAAAAGAAGTTGGCGACGAACGGTTGATTCGCTAACGCGATTTCCTTTATAACTACCTGAATCATACTTTATGCTCGTCTCCCCAAATTTATACCGATTCCCTGTCTTGAATGGAATAGTAATGACGACCTTAAACTTTGATGTATCGCGAGCAACATCCACTTGATCTCGGGAAAAGAAGGGGTAGCCATGCTCTTCGAGAAGTAATTGGATCCGTTGATATTCCCTTGCAATTGCGACTCGGCTGTAAATAGAATTTGTTTTTATGCCTATATTTTCTGTCGCTTCCTTTTGGAGGTCTTCCGGTAAGTTCTCTAACCCATCAAACGTAAATCCCGCTACCTTATAAGGTGTATTCTCCTTAATAACATAGACGACCGTAACGCTGATCTCATCACTAGAACGTGCAAGTGTACTACTATCAACAACAATTTTGTAGGTTATTTTCGCATCAAGATAACCGATGTTCTGATAGAGAAGAAAGATCGCAACTGTATCGTGCTCTAATATTGCAGTTTCTACATACTGTTTTGGGAAGCCCCAGTTGGAATTAAGCTCATTCAAAAACTTATCAATAAAGGATGCAGTCTTTGCCTGCACCACAGAGCTAAGATCACTATTAGATAAACTTTTATTCCCTTCAAATTTTACGCCTTCGATCAGACGTTTGCGTATTTTCGTTTTCTCAAATGGCTGTGCAGATATGCTTGCCGCAAAGCATACGAGGAGAAGAAAAAGCAAGGGGGAACGGGAGGTACAGAACCGTTGATAACGAAATGTTGTGCGGCGCGCTGCGAACAAAACGTTCGTCAGGTGCCGTAAAGCCCGCCGCACCTCATCCATAAGAAATATCAATACTCGTTCAGTTCATCATCAAAATAGAACTCATCGCTTTCGGGAGAATAATCAGGCCAGATCTCTTCGATAGATTCGAACATTTCTTCCTCATCTTCGATCTCCTGGAGATTCTTCACGACTGCTGGTGGCGCGCCAATGCGCTCACAGTAGTCAATCAATTCGCCTTTTGAGGCAGGCCATGGGGCGTCTTCAAGATATTGTGCTAACTCAGGTGTCCAGAGCATATTCAGCTAATGTCTAATGTAATCGTTATTATATAAAGAGAATGCAATATAGTTGTCGTGAAATCAACAAAAACGGTTGTTTTGGTTCCGTTTTTTTTGAAAGAGATTTTTTAGTCACGTAAACGCGGGTCAAGCGCGTCACGCAAACCATCACCGATAAGGTTGTAACACAAAACAGAGATAAAAATTGCTAATCCTGGAAAAACCGCTAACCACCACGCAGATATATTCCCGCGAGCATCAGCAAGCACACTTCCCCACGTTACCGTTGTTGGTGGTACACCAAAGCCGAGAAAAGAAAGTGAACCTTCAATAAGGATCGCTCCCGCGATGCCAAAGGCAGAAGAGACAAGCACAGGTGCTAACGAATTTGGCAGAACGTGACGGAAAATAATGCGCTTATTCGACAATCCAAGTGCCGTCGCCGCGCTTACAAATTCCATATTACGTATACGTAAGAATTCACCACGTGTAAATCGAGCTATTCCGGGCCAACCCGTTAACCCGATCAGTACCATCACCAACCAGATCGAACCGGTTTGGAACATTGCGACAATGGTGATAATAAGAAAGAATACAGGAAGCGTTATGATAAGCTCAATGAGACGAGAGATAACCACATCGACCCAACCCCCATAAAACCCTGCTAATGAGCCGAGAACGACTCCTATGAAGATCGCTATGGACATAGACAGAAAGCCGATCGTTAAAGCAATGCGCGACCCATGAATAAGTCCGGAAAGCACATCGCGCCCAATAGCATCAGTACCAAGTAAATGACTTCCTCCCGGTGGTTGCAAGTTGTTCACAAGGTCTTGATTTGATGAACGCCATCTGATCGGTGTCCAGACTGTCGAGCTTAACTTCCCTGCCGCATCCAACTCTTTCCAGTCAGCGGTCACAAGATCTGGGTCCCAACGGCTCAAACCAAGGCTCACGAGATAGTCTTTTGCAACGGGAAAATAGAGCGTCCCTTCATAGGTTGCCATAATGGGTTTATCGTTGGCAAGAAAATCTGCGAGAAACGCTATTCCAAAAAGGAAATAGATCACCCACAAAGCGATGCGAGCAAAGACGTTCTTCTTGAACTGGTGCCGGACAAGGCTCCAATACGATTGATTCACTGCTTTTCGTGCAGCAGTGTTCTTCGCTTCCTCTTTTGTGACTACTTGTTGTTCTTTGTTCGTATCCATGATCTTTACACTCTTCTAAAGTTCGTATGTGACGATTTACGCTGATTTCTTTGAGAACGCAATGCGAGGGTCAACGATAGAATACAAAATATCAGCGATCAATATACCTGCTAGTGTGAGCACGGCTGAGAGTGTGAACTCTGCCATGATAACAGGATAGTCGCGGGCTGTCAGTGCTTGAAACGCCAACTGCCCTACACCGGGAATCGTGAAAATAGATTCGATAATGATCGCACCTCCTACAAGTGCAGGAAGCAGACCCGCAAGCATGGTAATAATAGGGATAAGGGAATTGCGAAGCGCGTGTTTATAGACGACCATTCTCTCCGATACACCTTTTGCACGTGCTGTACGAATGTAATCCTGACGAATGACCTCAAGCATGGAGCCACGCATTTGACGCGAGAGATAGGCAAGACCGCCATACGTTAAACAGAATATGGGCAATACCAAATGCCAAACATTATCTAAGAACCGCGTCATGAATGGGTCGTCAGCGGATATGTTCATGCCCTGTAGTCCGTTATTCGGAAACCACGCAAAGAAATCTCCGCCACCGAAGAAAATAATAAGCATCGTCGCTATCCAAAATGACGGCAGCGCATAGAGAACGAAAAGTACAAATGTGATGGTCTTATCAGTTCGCGTATTCTGATTTGCGGCTGAATAGATACCGATCGGAATAGCGATGAGGTAGGACAGGAGCAACGAAACGAAAGAAATGATAAAAGTGATTGGGACACGCTCCCATATTTTCTCTAGCACATCACGATTATCTTGGAAGGATTTACCAAAATCCAAATGAAGCATCTTCCATACCCAAAGGTGGTATTGGCTTTCAGTGCCATTCCATTTGAAGGTCAGACGCTCTGTGATCGGCTTAAGTTTGCCGTCAGCTCCTTTTTCATCACTAAAGATCGTCCAATACCAGATCGGCTTATCAAGATCCCATTGCTTACGGATCTGTTTGATCATCTCCTCGTTGAGCTGCTGCCCTCCACGCATGGAGCCTTCGGAGCCTACGCCCGCTTTCAGCTCTGCAGGGTCACCCGGAGCTAATCGCGAGATGCCGAAACTTAAGATCGTTATAAAAAACAAAGTCGGGATAAACAGCAGTACCCGTCTGATGATATATTGAATCATTCTTCCGTACGTTTACAAAGTTACGAGTTGATGAGAAACAACACCAAAACTGCGCATATTCATTTCTACAAAAATACCCTAAATTTGTGCCAGCGACGCAAATACGAAAAGATAAATGAGAAGGAAACCTCGGCAGTATCCCCAAAACAGTAATTGGGTATGCACTTACGCTCACAAAAACGGCACAGGATTCGATAAATAATGTTGTACGTAATCCTTGACCCCATACTCTAATTCATAGAATGGGGCACTATATCCGGCGGCACGTAGCTTCGACATATCAGATTCGGTAAAGTACTGATACGCATCACGAATATTCTCCGGCATATCTATGAAGTTGATATTTGGCTCAAGCCCCATTGCCACAAAAAGCGACGCTGCAAGGTCATTCCAAGAACGTGCCTTTCCTGAACCGAGATTGTAGATACCATGGGCATCTGGGTGATGAAATGACCACATCAAGACATCAACACAATCTTTGACATAAATAAAGTCACGAGAGAATTCCCCGTCGGCGTATTGTGGATTACATGACTTGAATAGATTCAACGCACCAGTTTCTTTGACCTGATGATATGCCTTATAGACAAGACTTGCCATCGCGCCTTTATGGTATTCGTTAGGTCCAAACACGTTAAAGAACTTGAAGCCCGTACATAACGCATCAAACTGATTCCGAATAAGCCAAAGATCAAAAAGATGTTTGGAGTAACCATACGCATTGAGTGGACGGTACTCTGGTGTTGCCACATTCTCATCAGAAAATCCGAGCATTCCATCGCCATACGTTGCAGCACTGGAAGCATATATGTATGGCTTATTATTCTCGAAACACCAGATCGCAAGAGCCTTACTATAGAGATAGTTATTGCGCATCAAGTAATCTGAGTCACGCTCAGTTGTTGAGGTGCAAGCTCCGAGGTGGATAATTGCATCTACGTCAGCCTTATCAATAGTATCTGAGAGAAATTCAGGAAAGGCATCTTTATGACAGTAATCATTGAATTGCTTCCCGACAAGATTCTTCCACTTATCGGTTGAGGCAAGATTATCAACGAGGAGGATATCCGTAATGCCATCGTCATTGAGACGTTGGAGCATCACGCTCCCGATAAACCCTGCTCCGCCGGTGAGAATTACCATTAGTTCTTAAACGAATGATTGCTCGACGATCGTTTCGTTGCGTCCAGGTCCGAGTGAGATCAAACCAAGTGGTACCCCGATATTCTTTTCAATAGCAGTAAGATAGGTCTCAACAACTTTCGGTAGTTCACTACGCTTTGTCGCGCCATTAAGTGCATCATCGCGCCATCCCTCATACGATTCATAGATCGGTCGGATAGCCGCGAGTGTACGAAGGTCTGTCGTAAAATTCTCGATGATCTTCCCATCGGTAATACGCTCATACTTTGTACAGAGCTTGATCTCATTCATGCCAGAGAGAACGTCAAGCTTGGTCAGAGCGACCGAGGATATTCCATTTATCATTGACGTGTAACGGACAGCAACAGCATCAAGCCAACCACAACGACGCGGACGTCCTGTTGTTGCGCCATACTCTCTGCCCTTCGCTCGTAATTCTTCGCCGATGGTATTAAGAAGCTCTGTTGGGAAAGGACCATTGCCAACACGCGTTGAGTAAGCCTTCACTACGCCAATAACATTCGTAATGGCTGTTGGAGGAATCCCCGATCCCGTACATGCACCACCTGCTGTAGGATTGCTGGATGTTACAAAGGGATATGTACCAAAATCAATATCAAGCAGTGCAGCTTGTGCACCTTCGAGCAAGATCCTCTTGCCATCAGAAACAGCTTTGTTCAAGAGCAGCGTGGTATCAGTGATATACGCATCCATCTCTTGATCGAAGACTTCGTAATCTGCGATAATTTGCTCCACATCACAAAGATCATCAGAGTCGTAAAACTTCTTGAGCAACTCATTCTTCTCGCTGATATTTGCTCGGAGTTTCTCACCGAGAGATGCACGATCGAGCAGATCTACAATGCGAATACCTTTACGGGAAAATTTATCTTCGTACGAAGGTCCGATACCCCTCCCAGTTGTTCCAACCGCCTGCTGACCATTCACCGAGCGAGAAAGCTTTGCCTCGCTTGCGCGGTCAAGCTGTTTGTGATACGGCATAATGAGGTGCGCATTATGCGAAATAAAGAGTCTCCCTTTTACTCGGACGCCTGCTTCTTCGACCATCTTGATCTCTTCGCGCAAGGAGACAGGGTCTATAACGACACCATTACCAATAACGCAAAGACATTCTTCGTGGAAGATGCCACTGGGTATAAGGTGAAGGACGTATTCCCTGCCGTCGGGAAGTTTTATGGTGTGTCCGGCATTCGCTCCGCCTTGATAGCGTGCGACAATATCCGCTTTTGCGGCGAGCAGGTCAACGACCTTGCCCTTGCCTTCATCTCCCCACTGGGAGCCGAGCACGATGGTAACGGGCATTCTGAGTGTGCCTTCCGATTGCTATTGGAATGAACAGGAATTAGTGTGCGCCGAGAATATCGGCGAGTTTCGTTATGTCAAGCAATTGCTTGAACTGCTTTCCGGGATTTTCTAAGCGCATCGTTGCGCCTTTCGCGAGTGCTGCTTCCCGTGCGCCGAGAAGCATACCAAGCCCCGAACTATCAACAAATCCTACTTCTTGCATATCAACGACGACACTCTCCACTCCCGGAGCCGCGCCAATCTCGGTCTTGAGATGTTTGGCGAACGCCATCGCTTCTGCTCCACCTGTCAGATTACCATCGAGGCGAACAAGGAGCTCGGTTCCGTCTTGTGTGATCGTTGAATTCATCATGCAAATTACGTTTATGCCGTTGCTGCGACCTTCTTTGTTTTCGAAGCAGATATGGTCGCACTCGGTACGGGTGTTAACCCTGCCTTCTTCTTATCGCGCTCGATCCAGTCATAGCTAATAGCCGATGCAACGAAGATCGAGGAATATGTACCGGTAACAACACCAATGATCATTGTGAATGCAAAGCCGCGAAGTACTTCACCACCCCAAATGAAAAGAACGATAAGCGTAAGAAAGACTGTACCTGATGTGATGATCGTACGTGGAAGTGTCTCATTGATCGCTCTATTCATGATAGTATAGAGGTTCTGTCCCTTATACTTCTTAGAGTCCTCACGGATACGATCAAAGATGATAACAGTATCATTGACCGAGAAACCTACGATCGTCAAGAACGCCGCAAGCATGGTGGAGTTCATTTCGAGGTTGAGCCATGGGAACAGACGATTACAGATCACCGCAAATGCAAATGCAACAAGTACGTCATGTAAGATAGCGATAACCGCCCCAAGCCCATAGACAAAACGAAAACGGAACGCAAGATAGATCAAGATAGCAACGCAGGTAAAGAATACGGCAAGAATAGCTTTTTGCTGTAACTCTGCGCCGATCTTTGGACCAATATGTTGCTCCTGCAAAAGCTGAGACTTGTTATTCGGCACTCCCTTTTCGATAGCATCCGTAACTCCCTTTGTGGTCTGTGCTCCTTCAATAGCCTTCCCGCTTGCTCCCTGAGGGACACGGATAAGAATACCGGATTCATCTGTACCGTAGTATTTTACTTCTGCACCTCGAAATCCAGCTCCATCAAGAGCGGTTCTGATCTGTTCGATCTGAACGTTCTTCTCGAACTTTAACTGAACTTCTGTACCACCGGCAAAGTCAATACCAAACTCCACACCACGCAGAAGTGCCCATACAACTCCTAAGACTGTGACGAGGATTGAAACAGCGTACCATGTACGGCGTTTGCCGATAAAATCAATATTTGTTTTGCGAAAAAAGTGCATAATTACCTTTCAAACTTATGAGATGGATTAACCGAACTTCACACTACCTGGCGCGCGCTCAACCAAGATGTCGAAGATAACGCGAGTGATAACGATAGCGGTAAAAAGTGATGCTGCAATACCGATCATTAGCGTAACAGCATAGCCCTGAACTGTACCAGTACCAAAGGAGTACAGGATCAATCCAGAAAAGAATGCCGTTAAGTGGCCGTCAAAAATTGGAGCAAATGCACGCTTGTATCCGTCATCTATTGCCAGCTTCAAGGACTTGCCTGATGCAAGCTCCTCTCGGATGCGCTCGTAAATGAGCACGTTAGCGTCAACTGCAATACCAACGGTGAGCACCAATCCCGCCATACCCGGCAAAGTGAGTGTTGCACCAAAGGTTGCGAGGACGGCGAGTGTAAAGAGCAAGTTTACAATAACGGCAATGTCAGCGACAACTCCACCCGTTAGATAATACATCGCCATGAACAGGATAACAGCGAGGAAGGCGAACATAATAGATTGTGTCCCCTTTTCGATGGAGTCAGAACCAAGTGATGGTCCGACAACCTGTTCTTGGATGATCTTCACAGGAGCGGGAAGAGCACCTGCTTTGAGAACGATCTTCAATAAATTTGCCTCTTCGATACTAAATGAACCAGATATTTCTGATCTTCCACCATCAATGCGATTCATCACATTCGGTGCTGAATAGACAACATTATCAAGGACGATAGCAATACGCTTGTTGATGTTTGCGGCAGTCACACGAGACCATATCTTGCCACCCTCGTCATCCATTTCCATTGCGACAGATTGCTTTCCATCACGGCTCTCTGCGTTAGCATCGGTAATATATTTACCAGTGAGTTCTGCGGTTGGATTCAAGAAATACACTTCATAATAGACTTCTCCGCTCTTCCCTTTGTTCGGACGGCTGAAGTCAATACTAAGTTCATTCTCATAAAAAGGTTTTACGTCAGCGCGATTAAGAATGTCGTTAATCGCTTTACGATCCTGCTCTGTAACATAGATCTGATCGCCATTCTGTGAAACACCTTTTTGCAAGATCGAACTCAGAGGATGCTCCTTCGAGAACTTTGCACGCTTCTGATCATCAGACAATCCAGCATACGCCAAGCTGTCAGCACGACGGGTAGAATCTTCGGGGCTCATCTTCGCCATCTTCGCAGACGAATCAGCTTTCGCCTTTGTGGAATCCGTTTTAGCAACTGCCACATTTTTCTTCATTGTGTCAGCGCTCGCCGCTACCGCCATCGTATCATTCTTTGTAGCATCAGCAATAGGAGTTGGCATTTCGCCTGCAAGGTGCTTATCGATCTTTTGGAGAATACGGCTGACTGTCTTACCTTCTTTTAAGAGACGGAATTCAAGCTGTGCCGTTCCGCCAAGAAGCTGACGAACCTGAGCTGGATCACCAGCACCAGGAACTTCGATAATGATACGACGTGAGCCGAATTTTTGGATCGTTGGCTCGGTAAGTCCGAACTGATCAATACGATTTCTAATGATCTCAATAGCGCGATCAACGGCTTCAGCAGTACCGGCTTTGAGGAAAGTAAGCACACCGGCATCGTCAACGATACGGCTATCGGTCAGAATGAAGTAGTTCAGGAGAGTCTTGCCAGCGGGAGTGGCGATCTCCTTAAACTTACGAGAGAAAATATCCACAACAGACTCGTCTGATGTTTTTTCTTCCTCATGGGTAGCAGTGATAACCTTATTGAAGATATCATCTTTGCCTGTCGCCTGATCGTCAATGAACTTGAGGACGTCCACCTCCATCGTGACATAAATACCGCCTCGCAGATCAAGCCCAAGCTTGATGGATTTGGCACTCGATGCCTTGAGCGATTCTTCATTCGCCATGAGCCATTTGGCTCTGGACGTAGAATCTTTTTGCGATTCAAGTTCTTTTCGTGCCTGCGTTGACTGCCACGTTGGGAATAATCCCCAGATAGAGCCAGCGATGCAAAGCACAATAACAATGATCAGTGTACGATTTTTCTTCACGTTCCCCTAAAATGAGTGGATAGGATTTACAAGCGACGTGTAACACGGATTTTTCAAAAGGAACTCCCAAAATTTTCCACATAAACAACCTATTTTTGCCTACTCAACATTCGCCAAGTGCTGAATTCAGCCGATAGTACGAATTCCCCTCTTTAAAAACGAAACCCCACCATCTTGCGATGGCGGGATTTCATTAGTTTGCCTTATCAATTATAAGCCGTACTATGATAACGGCTTCATGTGAGTTGGTGAGAACAACTTGTCTAAATTTTTTGGATTCTCTCAATGCCTTCGCAATGAGGTAGTGTTTTTGCGTTACACAGTGTTTACACAGACGCAACGATAATGTTCCAGTCTTTTCATCACCTACGAAAATGAAGCATAACTCACCCCCAACGCTATAGCGGTTTTTTCGGGATAAAATTGATGTTTTCTATAAAGTGATTATTTTCGTAGTGGTTTACGATCTTGATAGTTAAGAAAGCCAAACTATCTCCTTGAAACATGAATCCATCAGCAAACCCCAAGGCACTTATCATCTCCCAATGTTACAGAACATGGCAAATCATTTTTCATGCGGGGCTTACATGAATGAATACAAATATAATACACAAATAACCGAAATCCAAACAAAAAATCATTTTATTTTAAGATTTCTCAAAATAAAGGACTTAGGGTCACTAAAATGTACCAAACTCCCCATAAATCTCCCTTGCTGATGCTCCTGAGAGCAGGCCGCGCTCTGTTTCGACTTCACCTCTTAAGCGCTCTTCGAGCTTATAACGTAGCTCTTCCATACTACGCTGGGGTATGCAGACTACGCCGTTTGCATCACCGAATACTAAATCGCCAGGTGATACCACCGTTTTGCCTATGGTGAGAGTTACACCATATTCAGCCATGTAACCTCTGCGACGAATGTCTTTTACACAGCGATACTCCCCAAAAACAGGGAAACCCAGCGATGCAACCTGTTCAATATCCCGAACTCCACCCGTCACAACTGCCCCCCGTGATCCGCGCATTTTCGCACGTGTAGACATCAGCCCACCCCATAATGCCGCATCAATATCTACGTCAGTTGCCACAAGTACCATCGAATCCCGTGGAATTGCGTCAACCATTTCTAATAATGTGTTGATCTCGACATATTCCTGCGTTGGAAGAACGCGACAAGGAAAAGCGTAGCCCGCAACTTTTATGGATGGGTTTGGGAAAATGGATTGGATCGTATAAGGGAGGACACAGTTATGAATACCGAGACTATCCATCGTATCGCTCACGAGTGGAGTAAAGAGGGTCTCTAAAAAAGCAAGATCGTTGAGTGTATTCATCGTAATCCTGTCGGCATTGATTCAAATCCGGGTTGCACATTGACCCCACCAAGCGACCGCCACGTATCATCTTCGAGCGAACATAGTGCCCAACAAAAATTGATCGGGTATCCCGGCGCGGCGACATTCGGATGATAGCCACTTACAATTGTGACGGCATCATCTTCATAAACGGGTTGTGCAAATTCTGGATTTTCCAAATTTGAATAGATGAATTGCGTGCCAAATCCCGGCTTGGGTATATCGAAGAAAAGGTACAGCTCTTCGCGAGTCGCGGCGTGTTCGTGTGGAGGCCAACTTGTCCAGTTGCCAGGCTTCGACATCGTGACTCCCATCAATATACGTGAGCCTTCGACGTTTTCAGCAATAACTTTATGAATATCACGATAGTATGGCTCTGCGCCCACATGCAGTGTAAGACTATCACTACCTTTCACCTCATTTTCGTAACTTACGAATCGCACCGGGTGTGTCTTCTCGGTTTGGCAAGATGCTTCAATGATGTCAATATTTGAATCAGTTGTCACTTCAAATGCTACACCTCTCGGGATATACATACCGTCAAAACGCGATAGCTGATATGATATACCTTCAACTGTAACTGCCCCTTCACCATGTAGGCAAAGTAGAGTCGTCTCCGCCCCCGGATTCACTCCACTTGCCGATGAAACTTCGTTATCAAGTATGATGCGACCAGCAGAAAGAAATTTGAACTCTGAGTTCTGAGGTGTCATGGAAATATGACGACCTTTCTGCGATGCTGTATTGCGAAAAAGCAAGTTCATGGGTAGTTCTACATTTTTTAGTGATGAGTGATGTATTCCAGATAATATATTCCAATTTTAGAAGGAATTGAATCCACCATCTACCAAGAGAATATGTCCGTTAACATAATCAGAGGCTTTTGATGTAAGGAAGATCGCCGTTCCAGCAAGATCACTTGGTTCGCCCCAACGTCCCGCGGGGATACGAGCAAGAATACTCTGTGATCTTTCCGGATTTGCGCGAAGTGCTTCGGTCGCACTCGTCTCAAAATACCCTGGCGCTATTGCGTTCACATTAATGCCAAACTTTGCCCATTCATTTGCAAGGGCTTTCGTAAGCTGCGCAACTCCACCTTTTGCGGCAGCATAGGCAACAACGTTCATTCCGCCTGAAAACGAAAGTAGTGAGGCAATATTGACGATCTTCCCTCCACCACGATTTGACATTCTTTTTGCCGCTTCAACCGACCAACGAAAGACCGATGTTAGATTTGTACTTACAACATCATCCCAATCATTTGCGGTATATTCCATTGCAGGATTGCGACGAATAATACCAGCATTGTTCACGAGAATATCTATACTTCCGAAATGCGCAAGCGTTTGATTGAATGCAGACAACATAAAAGTCTCGTCGGTTACATCGCCACAGATGATCAATGAATCGCTTGATGATTGCAAGGAAGATTTTGTCTCTGCCAATGACTCCATATCGCGCCCGACAAGTACAACCTTTGCCCCAGCCATATTCAACGCTTCGGCAATACCACGACCTAAACCACGCGAAGCACCAGTTACGATAGCAACCTTACCTTCGAGTGAAAAAAGATCAGTAAGCGTCATTCGTCAATATCAAGCCTTTTGTTTTTTGACCAAGCGA
>JBKJHR010000004.1:0-3199 GCA_046598695.1 Kapaibacterium sp. (SeqCode) | reverse complement strand
GATTATTTCGATGCTGCATTTCAGACGGATCTATACACACGCGGTGGATATAACCTCTCGTTACGTACGCAGTACATGAAACGCTATGTACTGAACTCACCTATAAACCTTGAACTTGGATACAGCAAAACGCGGTATAATATAGATAATGACTATGCAACAGATTTTAGTATCGGTTTAAACATCGGTACGATCAACATTGACCCAGTAACAACGTTATCAGGTAATCTTCATTTTACGAGTAACGGTTACACGAGAAACAATGCACAGAACATTAACGATGTCGTCAATCAAACTGCGTCCTCGCAGGCATCTTTTTTTACGACATTTGAGAATTTAGATATGTCACTTAGTGCAAACTACTCACGTCAGCAGAATCTTAATAATGGTACATATTCGGAGACAAGCCCCTCTATTACATGGAGAAAAAATACTGCCATAACTCCATTTGGCACACCCACAGATGGTTCGAGTCCGAATTTACTTCAAACAATACAGATAACATATGGCGGTAGTGCATCACGAAGCGCAAGTAGAACATTGGCGATCAGAAGTGCTGATACGAACCATTGTATTACAAAAGACACCTCGTCGAGGTACCATGAGTCATATTCGATAAATCAAAATCCGAGTATTTCGATCTCGCCTAAACTTGGCTATATTTCAGTAACTCCATCATTCTCTTATAACGAGCGGTGGTTTATCCGTCGCGAGACGAAGTCACCTCGTTTGCAACTCATGCCGTGTATTAAAGGCGATACAACGGTCGTTGTTATAGATGAACAAACGGAATATGGTTTGTTTCGCGAGCCAACGTATAACTATGGCGTTTCTCTTGGGACAACGGTCTATGGAACAGCTAATATCGGATTGCTTGGTGTAAAAGCATTGCGGCATACGGTCACTCCGTCACTTTCTTTCAACTACAATCCTGATTTCTCTACTCGCGGAGTTGCATATTATACTGACCCAATCTCAGGGCAGAACATTAGGTACAGTATTTACGATGCTGATGGATCGTATACGGGGTCAAGCAGATCGGGAGCAGTCAGCTTTTCACTTGGTAATGATTTTGAAGCGAAACTTGAGCATCGTGTAAACCCTGATTCGACATATGAAGAGAAAGTAAAGCTGCTCAATATCGGTGTGGGTAGCGGTTATGATCTGATTCAAAAATTATTCTCCCCGCTTTCGCTGAGTGGATACTCACAAGTAGGGAGCCTCTTCACATTTAATTTCGGGGCAGGATTTTCGTGGTATCCGTTTAATTCCTACGGTGGTGATTCAACACTGCATACCCTAATTGCTTCGAAGCAGGGACTTTTGAGATTGACAAATACATCATTCTCACTTTCCGGATCATTTTCTTCGGGAGAAACGATTGACGGAGAGAATGTAGATTCGCTCCGACGTTTTTTTGATATTACCTCTTCTGATGATGAACGCAGGATGTTTCAAGGAGGATATTATCCAGGGAGATTCATTAACATTCCGTTTCGTCCGAAATTCAATATATCGTATGGGGTGCAGTTTAATCAAAATTTTACCAAGAATGGCGTGACAAGAACACTCTCAGCTGATGCTAACTTTACTGTGAATTTGACAAAGAATTGGAGCTTCGGGACAAGTGCGACGTATGATTTTGTTGCAGGGAGTATTGTTGTACCCAACTTCCATATCCACAGGGACTTGCATTGTTGGGAGTTGAACTTTGATTATCGCCCGATAGGTATTGTCAAAGGGTTCAATTTGGAGATTCGCATCAAAGCAGATCAATTGAAAGATATTAAAGTCACACGTCAGGAGAGCACTTATGGCACATTCTAATCTGCATGAATTAGAGGCACTTGCGATGCTCTCGCTTTCGGAGTTTGACATCAATATGTCGTCAAGGATTCTCTGCACGGTCAGTGGTGGGGCAGACTCGACAGCTCTTGCAAAGGTGTTGAGTGTGCTATGCGCAACAGGGCAATTTCGCTCACTTGGGATTCTCCATATCAATCACTCTCTCCGTGGTGCTGAATCAGATGCTGATGAAGAATTTGTACGTCAGTTTGCTGAAACGATCGGTGCAGATTTTTTTGCAAGCCGAGTGGACACAAAATCACTTTCAGAGGAGAAAAAGCAATCTATTGAGGAAGCTGCAAGGACCCTACGATATGCTGAATTTACTCATGTTGCAGCAAAGAATAATTATGATATCGTTGCGACGGCACATACAGCAAATGATAATCTTGAAACGGTAATCCATAACATGGTTCGTGGCACGGGCATATTTGGATTGCGCGGTATACCACCAAAACGTCAGCTCAATGAAGAAATAGAGGTGATTCGCCCGTTCTTGGATATTGAGCGTGCTGACCTTCTTCGTTATCTAGAAGAAAAGAAGTTGTCCTACCGTGAAGATTCATCGAACATTACGCATGAATTTCTTCGCAATCGCATTCGCCATCTCGTTGTGCCTGCAATGGAGCAAGCCTTTGAAGGGCGTAATATCTATGACGGCTTTCGGCGGACGATCCGCATTGTATCCGAATTTACAGATAGACAAGATGAGAGCACTAATGTCCTTGTCAAGCATACAGAGATGAAGATGCCGCCGGCATATTTTCCTCGTGATGTGCTTGCGTATGACGCTTTCATCATGTATCCGATGGATCAGACGATATTGCGTTCATTTGTGATGATGGCTGTGCGGAGGAAGTGGAAAGATTATGCTGCGTTCTCCCTTGATTCGACGCAGACACTTCTTCTTACGGGGTTTGTCCGTGATGAGACGAAACAAGAATATTGGATCTCTGATGATCTGGTCATGCGTCGTGAACGAATATCAGGCAAGCTCCATTGGGCTTTTGAAGATGAAATGAAGGTTGGAAGAATTTTGCGCGATGCCGAAGAGCGAGACCAAGAGGATGAGAACGAAGATGAAGACGAGGAGAAGTATATCTTTCCTGAGGCTGAAGAATATGATGACGACGATGACGATAACGATGATACGTCCTTCGCACGAGAAGAAGAAGAGATGGATTTGATCGTCTTTGAGCGTCTTATGCCTCGCGCCCCATTTCCCGATACGATTTTCCCGATGGGAAGTGTGATAGAGACGAGCGTTGGTGCTTTAGCGTGTGAGATCGTCCCAAAATCGAAGGTAAGTTTTGAAGCAGGGAATGCATATTTTGATTGGGATGTCCTTCGTCAT
>JBKJHR010000270.1:0-10097 GCA_046598695.1 Kapaibacterium sp. (SeqCode) | reverse complement strand
ATGGGCAGTGCGTCCCGAATCCGGGAATGCACGCTCTTCTTCGTCTTTTGATAGACCTCGTACTTTAGCAACTGGGCTTGAGCCTTACGTCCCCTCAGCGTCTGCGCCGTGGGATGCCGTTCGTGCCGGTCACCTTCTGCGCCGAACAACAATGCTTCCGCGTTGGCAAGATCTTGCGGCAGTGCTGGCTATGTCGCCTGGCGATGCCGTTGATGCGATCGTCAATGGCGTAAGCAATCCTGCTCCGCCTTCAATGGCAGACCATACCACCGAGAGTTTGGATGGACTTGATATTGTTACCGCCAATGGAATACGTGGAGTATGGCGTTCGGATGCGGCGGCACTGCGCGCATGGTACGCCAGCGTGCTTTCAACATCTGGTCTTGCGCTGATCGAGAAGATGACGCTTTTTTGGCATGGTCATTTCACGAGTGAGTTTGAAGTAGATCAGACGTTTGTGATCGCACCTCTCTTGTATCGCCAGAATAAACTCTTCCGCAATATCGGTCTTGCAAGTTTTCGCGACCTTACTTTCAATATCACTCTCGAAAGCGGAATGTTGTTCTATCTCGGCGGAGATGTGAATAACAAAAGTAAGCCGAACGAGAATTATGCCCGTGAGTTGATGGAGCTTTATACGATGGGCTTGGGGCATTACACCGAAGGCGACGTACATGAAGCCGCACGTATCCTGACGGGATGGCATGGTCAACAGTTTAACGACAAGCCTTTTCCGAACGGATATTTCAATTCGTATTTTATTCCTTCCGATCATGATACTGGTGCGAAGGAATATCTCGGTGTGACATTTCCTGCGATCGATGCTTCGACCAACACAGAGTTTCTCGTAAAGAAAGATGAGATCGAAAAGCTCATTGATACGATCTTCTTGAAGCGCGGTGATGAGACGGCGCGGTATATTTGCCGCAAGCTCTATCGTTTCTTCGTCTATAGCAATCCTGCTACCGTTGATGAGAATGTCGTAACGGCAATGGCGGATATCTTCAAGCAAAATAATTTTCAGATCAAGCCTGTGCTCACAGCACTCTTTAAGAGTGCGCACTTCTTTGATAATGCGAATATCGGTGCGCAGATCAAAACACCCGCAGAGTTAATGCTCGGCATGGCACGTCAATTCAGCTATCCGGCGGCAAGTGTGCCCGGTGGAATGGCTTCGACCGAAGAGATCATGTTCGATCCGCCAAATGTAAGTGGTTGGACGGGCTGGCATGATTGGATCACGACAAATAATTTTCCTGTACGAGCGACACTTGCGACAAATGCGGTGAATGCCATGACAGAAACGGTTATTATCGCTTTCATCAAACAATTTCCGAATTTCAATGAAGCAGGAAAGCTCGTAGATAATCTCGCCGCGCTTTTGCTTCCTCGTCCGCTCTCGGTTGGGCGCAAGAAGGCATTCATTGATATATTGACAAATAATGGACCCGGCGAATACGTCTGGGATCAGGCGATCACTTCAAGTCCCTCAACGGCTGCGGGCTATATGAAGAATCTCTTGACGACGATCATCACCTTGCCGGATTATCAATTGTGTTAATACAGGAGGGAGCATAACCAATGAAACGTAGAACATTTTTAAAATCAGCTTTGGGTACTGCCGCTGCCGCTCCTTTCATGTTGAATGGATTGCCGGTTCGCGCAACAAGCCCGTTAAAATTCTTAGCACAGCTTCCGCAAGCTGTTGATACTGATCGTATCTTTATCATCTGCCAACTTTTTGGCGGCAATGACGGACTCAATACGATCATCCCTGCCGAAGACCCAGAGTATTATGCTCTGCGTCCGCAGATCGCCGTACCAAAAGATCAATGTTGGAATAAGATCGGGAATATCTATCTTAATCCTGCGCTTTCATGGGGTAATCTTGGTGGCGTTGCATCGATGCTTCAACAAGGCTCACTTGCTATTGTGCAAGGTGTGGGGTATGACAATGCGAATCTCTCGCATTTTCGCTCGACTGATATTTGGCTTTCGGGTATCAATGATTCTGACCCTGATCATCGCTTGGAATCCGGTTGGGTTGGTAGATTCTTAGAAAAGAAATATCCGAATTTTCCTGACTCACTTCCTGATGATCCTCTTGCAATTCAATTCGGCGGATTCTCACTTGCCTTGCAAGGCACAAAAGGAAGAATGGGTATTGAAGTTGTAAACCCTGCTGGCCAAGCAGGGGTGGGGACTTTAGCTGATAGCCTTGATGCTGATAGCACAGGCACGGGATATGAGTCGGAGTATGCTTTCATTGCTGATATTGCGGCGCGCTCGAACAAATATGCGCTTGCTGTAAAAAATGCCTATGCCGCAGGAAAAACGAAGCTCAAAGCGACGTATGGTAATAATAGCTTCGGTCAGCAGATGGCCGCTGTTGCAGCACTTATTGCTGGCGGATTAAAGACGAACGTCTATGTCGTTTCGATGGGTGGTTTTGATACACACGTATCACAGACTATTCCGGGAGCGACGGTAAATGGTAGCCATCCGAACTTGCTCTATAATTTCTCGGACGGTATCGCACAATTCATGAATGACATGGTGCGTCTCGAACAAGGCGACCGTGTTGTTGGGCTTTCGGTAAGTGAATTCGGACGCCGCCCGCAAGAGAACGGCAGCTTTGGTACCGATCACGGTGCAGCATCGGTGCAGTTCGTTTTCGGTACGCAAGTCAATAGCGGTGTCTATGGCACGGCTCCTGATCTGAAGAACTTGAATGAGAACGGCGATCTTCAATATAACATTGATTACCGAACCGTCTATGCTGAGATACTCACTGACTGGTTTGGCGCAACACTTCCCGAAGCGCGTGAAGTATTGACGAACCCGCGCACCGGAGACGGAGATAAAATTTATCCGCTTGATGTGCTCAAAGCACCAAAGAATGGAGTAGGCAATAGTGGATTTGTGGAGCAGCTTGCGATCACATCGAACTACCCGAATCCATTCTCATCGCGGACAACGTTAGAACTTACGTTGCCAGATGCGTCTCCAGTTACAATAGAAATTTCTTCGCTTAGTGGAGGAGAGATCATCCGTGTGATGAGCCGCGATCTTTCTGCGGGACATCATAACATTCCGCTTGATCTGAATCTCTCATCAGGCAGTTATCTCTGCATTGCCCGCGCCGGAGGCAAAATTGCCTCGAAGATGATCCAGTGCGTGAGGTAAGAGGAAGATAGTCGTGGATGTAGGTCATTGCAAGGAAGTCAGTTTAGCGGATTTCCTCGCAATGACGTTATTTATTTATTTGTTTTGCTTATTGTCTCGTCTTAGGTTGAGAGTTGTGTTGAACATGAACCGATCACTTTTGAACACAGATACCACATTGAATAACGTTCGCCGAGGTTATGCGCTGAAGAGAAGTCTCTTCGCATTAGCGGTGTTGCTATGCCTGTTGCCGAAACAGTCGTATTCGCAATCGTGTGATTCGCTCAAGTTCTGCGCATTCAAAGCCATCACGATCACGACGACGAGCGGGAAGCTCTCGCAATATGCGTTTGTCGATACTGCTGGAAGCGCAAGCATTCGCTCGATGGATACGGCGATGACATTCGAGGCATGGATCAAGCCACAACCACAACCTGGCAAACGTATCTTTATCGCAGGGCTTTGGGGACCGAATAAAGATAATAACGACGTGTGGCTTGCCTACATCGAAAACAACACCATCTCTTTTGTGCTCTCAAAAGATAATTCATTCAAAGGCGATCTTGATAATACCGTTGCTTCTTATACACTACCAACGCTTTATACAAAAGGGTGGACGCACATTGCCTGTGTCTATTCAAATGTCAATCAAGAAGCGGTTCTCTATATAGATGGTTTTGAAGTAGCCCGCAATCGTAATGCCACATACCCCGTTACGATCCTTCATAGACAAGACAACGATCAGCTCTCTTTGCAGATAGGAAGTTGTAACAGCCTCTATGATGATACCGTCCGCTTCCGTACGATGCGAGGGCAAATAGACGAAGTACGCCTTTGGCGCCGAGCACTATCGGCGAATGAAGTTCGCTGCCAACGCAATCAATCGCTCGAAGGAACAGAAAAAGAATTGGAGCTATACTACCGTGCGAATGATTCGAGTTATATCGCGCTGTGTGATGCAAGTGGGCATGGGCATAAAGGGTTTATGATCAGCGGAGCGACGACTGCTGCCTCAGATAGAACTGTCCCTGCAACATTTGATATAAGTCCTGCTGCACTTGATGCTTCACTTGTATGCGTTGATGATTCAACGTTTACCTATACGATCACTGACACCTCGTTTTGCGGCAGCTCCATCTATTCGTTCTTTTATTATGGGTATTCGTCGCTCTATACGATGACGCCGAATAAATTTAATCTGCAGCAGAACGTCCCACAAACATTTACCATCAGCATTAATAATGCGAATGTGACAGGTGATATCTCTACCTATCTCTATCTCGTCAATAATAATCGTTGTGGTGATTACAAGCAAATATATCTTCATGTGATCCGCTCAACGGAGTTAAGTTACTCCAAGACGGCATTGAAGATGGATACACTGTTTGTCGGATGTCTGGATAAGACGTTTGCAGAGGATTCGATCACGATCTGCAATAAGAGCAACCGTCCTCTCAAGATCACGTCGGCATTGCTCAAGAATCCGAAATTCACATGGCGACCGGGTCCGGGTCAACCAAATCTTCCGATCACATTGCAAGTGGGTGAGTGTTGGAAAGTGATCGTGCGTATGGATGCGAACGATACGACGAAAACATTCTATGATACATTGCGCATCGTAAGCGATGATAAATGCCCCGGAAGCGGCTTCATCCCGATCGAAGGTAGAACTCAGGACGTAGTTGTGTTGCTTACTCCGAGTGCGAAGTCGCAAATAAAGCGAATGGACTTTGAGGCTGTATGCCCAGGGCAATCGAGCAATGTGCAGACGTACCAATACCGTAGCCTCGTGCTTGATAACGTCTACATTGATTCGATCTATTTTACGAATCCGGTATTTTACGGACCACGTTTTCAATATCCATTATTATTGAAGCCGAAGACAGCATACTTTCCAGCAGCTGTTCGTTTCCGCCCATCCGCTCCTGGTCCGTTCACGGGACAGATGAAGCTTGTTGTAACCTATCGCGGATGCAGGATCGAAAAGACTCTTGATCTTACTGGCACAGGCATTTCCGTGGATGTGAATTTCAATAGTGCTCTCGTTGCATTTGGTAATGTGAGTATTGGAAAAGTAGGAGTGCAAACGACAAATGTTACATGCGTTGGAAAAGACAAGCGTGTAATGTCAGCCTACTTAAAAGTAGGTGATGTGTTCTCCATCACAGCAAATAAAAATTTTACCATTGATCCAGGTCAGACCCTCGGCATTGGGTTGGCATTCCGTCCCCGCGAAGGGATCACGTATGTTGATACACTTTGCATATTCGACCAACAATGTTTTGGCACGATCTGCATTCCTATCACAGGTACCGGAACATTCGAGGGGCTTTCTTTTACGCCTCCATTTTTGAATATCCAGAACGTGACAGGTTGCGATTGTAAAACCGATAGCATCATCGTAAAGAATATATCCGGCTCGCCTCTTACGATTACTGGGGATGCGCTTTCTGATCCAAGTGGAAAATATACATTGATAGACCGTATACCTTCTGGTGCATTTGCTGGTGGACAAAGTTTTGTCTATCACGTGAAATACTGCCCAAATGACCTCTTCAAAGACCGTGCTGATAGATCATTTATTACGATCACTCTTTCCGGTGGCACGACGTACCAGATTCTCTTACAAGGCACAAGCGTTATTCCAAAGCTCTATCTCACACCGCTTACTACGTATGGTGCAGTAGAAGTAGGTTGGCAAAAAGATGATAGTATGCTTGTAGAAAACATATCAAGTGTACCTGTTCATGTTTCGACGATCAATGTTCCTGCTGGTTATGTGCTTACAAGTACGAGACCTGCATTGCCAACATGGGTTGCTCCAAGAGATTCGATCATTGCATTTATTCAGTTCAAACCGACAGCTCAAACATCGTATCAAGGTGCGGTAACGGCAACACTTGACACTCCTTGTGGCAGAACAGAAACAGCGATCTTAACAGGAAAAGGTGAGATCGTGAAGTTGCAAGTGCCTGTGACGTTCATTAACTATGGACTCATCAAGCCATGCGAATGTGTGGAGCGCGAAATACCGTTGCCAAACTTGAGTAATTTTATTCCACTGCTGATCGATTCTCTTTCGATCGATGTCGGTGGACTTGCAAATGCGAACACGAAGGTATTCAAATGGCGATTGAAACGCACGGGACAAACAATATCACCATTTACGATCGCACCAAACTCGACCGATACGATCGTCGTCTCATTCTGTCCGAATATCCCGGCAATTCCGGCAAACTTGGTAATGAATGCGCAGTTAACGATCCATGCGCAGACCCCAGCATACAATCAACTCTACAAAGTTGTGCTTTCTGGCAGACGTGAAATGAATTTCCAACCGAACGTGAGCATCGTTGGCTTCCCGCTTACTCGCGTTGATACGAATGCTGCTCCTGTTACGGTAAATATCACGATACCTGATGCCTTCCAAAATCCAAGCGGAGATAGTATTGTCTTTACGGGTATAGCTTTTAATCCAGACGACCGTGTCTTTACGGCAACCGAATGCACAGGACAATTACCACCGTGGATCCGTCATCGCGGAGAGAAATTATGCTTCCGCATTGATTTTAGTCCGCGTGCGCCGAAGAAGTATGTAGCGCGTATGGATCTGTTGACGAGTTACCCATGCGCAGGAGTTGATACGACTATCCTTGTAAGTGGCGAAGGTTTCGCACCTGCATACGGATTGCAAGTTGCATTCGATACAGCAAATATCGGTAATGATACGATCATGCTTACGACGTGCGATACGCTTGTCCTGCCGATCATGTCGTCGCGTGATCTTCCGCAGGATGTTATTGATATGCTTTTCCGCATTGTCTATGACTCGACGGCTGTTACGATCTTAAATGTCACCTCGCCGTATACGAATAACGTGAGCATTGCTGATACCGGTGATGGCGCACGTGTTTCTTTGAAGGATGCACGGAAAGCAAAAGCAGGGATCATTGGGTATGTGAGGTTTATTCCGAAACCCGGTGGAGGACCCAAGCAATTTCGCGTCGTCTTAGATAAGATCACATTTGAAAGTGATTCCTTTGTGTTCTACGATATTGTTGCAGGCACTGATCGAGGTTATGTTATCATTGATGATCCGCAGATCGAAATAAGTCCGCTTGCAGATTTTGATACGGTAAATATCAGGAATTGCAAAGATCAATTTGTGACGGTTCGCAATCCGGGGCTTGTCCCGATTCGGGTTGATTCGCTCTCGACTCTTCCTGTGAATCATCGCATTACGGCAACGAGCCAGCCGCTTCCGGTGACACTTGCGCCGGGTGATTCTATTATTTTCACGGTGACGTTCTGCCCACGCAAAGAAGGATGGACAGATACGACGATCTTCGCATATTCAAATATGCCTTGTGTTATCCAAGATACGGGTCGCATCCGCAGCTATGGATATGCACCGCCATTCCCATTCACGCTTGCATTCGATGCGAATATCGGATTTGCTGATACTGTTGGCGGGACGATCTCTGATACGATAGAAGTACCGATCGTCATAGATCGTGATTTCCCTGTCACACCGATCGATCTTCGATTTGACGTTGCCTATAATCCACGTGCTCTCGAATATCTTGGTACGAAGTCGAAGTATGTTACACCAAACGTGACGGTTGGCGCGAACGGTATTTCGATGGAGCTTATTCATTGTGATAGTATTAAAATGGGTGAGATCGCACGAATGAAATTTGTGATGACGGTGCCGGATTCTGTTATCTCGAAGATGACACTTGCGCCGGGGCAATTCACAAGTGATTCGATCTTCTTTGTAAAGCCAGTACCAACGGGCGATACAAGTATGGTAAAGGTTGGGGCACATTGCAGTATTAGTTACTTGACCTTCACTGGTGGAAGTAACACGATCACTGCGCCGCGTCCGAACCCAACGAATGGGAATGTCGAATTGGAAGTAGAATTCTTCGAGACCGTTGCACCGAAACTTGCTATTTATAGTACCACTGGTGAAAAAGTGCTGAATATCCTTGAGGGTGTAACACCTATGAAGGGTGGCAGGTATAAATTGTCGTTCGATCTTCGCTCGCTCAGCAGCGGATCGTATGTTTTGATGTTTGAAGCCGGAAGCCTACACGCTACGCAGAAGATCATTCTGAAGAAATAAGGATCGTGATAAGAAAAAAAAGAAGTTCACACGTCGCTCTCGCCTTTTTGTGTGTTTTCTCTTTCATTTCTGGTAACCTTTGCGCGCAAGGGTTATCGGAGATTGCAAATGAGGCACAACCCAAAACGAACTTGCGTATTGGCGCGTATGGTATGTATGCGTTCAACCAGCACGAGAGCAAAGCACATGTGTTTTGCTGTGATGATGGATGTGGTGTCTTCGGTAATGGAAGTGGCAAGGGGTTTGCATTTGGTTTGCTTGGCGAAGTGCCGATCCTCTCCTTTCTTGATGGTGTCGCGCAATTTGGTTTTGCCGAGCGCGATGGCGATTTCGGTGATGCCCGTACGGGAAATCTGCCGATACAAGACCCGAAGACAAAACTCTACGTCCCCCTGCAACTGAAGCATTCCTATTCAGCAACGTTGCCTGAGCTTTCTGCTGAGCTTGGTTTAAAGCTCACACCGTTCGAAGAATATCCTTTCTATCTACGAACTACGTTCTTTGCGATGTTCCCTATGTCAGATGTGGCGACGTATAAACAAACCGAGGAGATCCTTTCGCCACAGGGAGTAACCTATCCTTCAACTGGAACGGTGAATCGGCAGATAGGTGCGGGAGCGATCGACCTTATAAAAGAATCATTCGGAGTCAGTGGGGCACTTGGGTATCCTTTCCCACTATCGGATGATCTGACTGCCGCACCAGAAGTGAGCTATTATTTTCCGTTAACAAAAACACGTGATGATTACCAATGGAAGATCACCTCGATCCAAGCAGGTGTCGCATTTCGTTGGAGTTTTAAGGAAGAGAAGATACCGCCCCCCCCACCCCCTCCTCCGCCACCAAAACCTATCGTTATCAAAAAGCCTGAACCCCCGCAACCTTATATAGGGCTTGCCTCACAGGAAACGGTAAAAGTGCTTGAGACGAATGTCACAGAGACTTTCCCGATCTTGCCATACGTCTTTTTTGATAGTAACGCGTCGCAGATCGTCCCGCGCTACCATCAGATCTCAGCGAGTGGTACGTCATCTTTCCGCGAGCAAGATATACCGCATAATTCGCTCGGTGCATATTATCACGTTCTCAATATTATCGGCAGTCGCTTAACCACAAAACCGAGTTCGACCATAACTCTGACCGGAACAACCGACGGTAGGGAAGCCGTAGGAGCAAATACGAAAGCACTTGCGAAATCTCGCGCAGAAGAGATAAAGAAATATCTTGTTGACACATGGAGCATTGACGAGAAACGCATCCAGACGGCGACAAGCCCGACGCCAACATATCCATCATCAACACGAGAGCTTGCCGGCATCGAAGAAAATCGTCGCGTAGAAATTTCTTCTACGGATGAATCAATGCTTGCGCCAATTGTGCATGAGCAGTTCAAGGAATTTGCAATTCAGCCTGAGAATATGCCGTTCGTTGCAAGTGTCCGCACGCAAGAAGCGGCGACGGAGTGGAAACTGCGCGTGATGGCAAAGGATAATGCTGTCTATGAAACATCCGGTAGCGGCGAACCACCTGCCTCTATTGTATGGAAGTTGGATAATGCAGCGGCAGAGCGTATTGCGAAAGTCGCGCAGGGCGAAACGAAGTTCACGTGTATCCTCGAAGTAAAAGATAAGGCTGGAAATGTCGGCACATCATCGACAGATATGCCTGTAGAGAAATCTATTTATCCGTTCGAGCTATCGCGCCTTTCTCTTGTCGTCTTTGATTTTGATAAGGCTGATATTTCACCAGTGAACGAGAAGATGGTCTCATCATTTGTATCGAAGACGATACGCGATGGTTCGAC
>JBKJHR010000122.1:0-3037 GCA_046598695.1 Kapaibacterium sp. (SeqCode) | reverse complement strand
CTTTGACAAGAGTTAGCTTCGGAGCTTGCGTTGCTTTTAAGCCGAGCTTTCCGAGAGCGCGGATGATGCTGTCGATGTTCGTCATTGGCGAACGCTGTATACCGGCGAGCTGATATTCAAAGTCGGAAGTCAGTGTGACTGGTTCAATATCGAGCGGGAGGATTCGTTTCCGCTTCTCCGATGCAAGCGCAACCTCTTTGATCACATTGTGCGATTCAAGAGATGACGGGCTCAGAAGGACGACAAAAACCCTACAACCATTAATAGCTTCAACGATCTCTTTAGACCAACTGGCAGCTGCATTGAGATCGGATTGATCGATCCACACAGACAACCCCGCCGAAGCGAGAAGCTCGGTGAGCTGCTCGGCTTGAGCGCGGTCTTTCGATGAGTATGAGATGAAAATATCAGCCATTGTTCTCCTTCGTAATTTTCTCTTCCAAGTCTTTCATAAACTCTTCAAATTCGGGCGTTCCGCGAAGCGGGTCGAGGTCTTGGTCACGACGGAAGATATCTATATCTTGAAATCCCTGTTCAATACATCGTTGAAAAACTTGTAATGCCTTCTGATGCTCATCTACACAGACATATATCCATCCAATACCGTAAAGAATAAAACCATCAATGTCTTTTAGAGCTTCAAGCTTTTGAGCTTGTTCGACTGCCATTGCAGATTCACCAGCCCAATACAATGCACACATATATTGGAAACGTGGAAGAACTTCTTCCGGGCTAATGCGAAGATGTCTCTCGAAAAAAGGTAGTGCATTTCGTGCTTCTTCTCTAAGAAGTGTTCTTTCTCGTAAATCATTGAGAGTCACAAAATAGTTATGTAGAGCTGTCAACGAATTTCCTCTAAGCTCAACATACTTTTTTGCTGCTACGATAGCTTCCTCTGGTCTGCCAAGAGTGGAACATGCATAGCTAAAAATATCGTAGCCATAGGCATACTGTGGGTCAAGTACGATTGCCACTTCTGTAAGTTTGGCTGCTTCTTTAAAATTACCGAGTGAACATGCAAGCAAACCACGACACGTATATACAGCTGCTGACGAACCAAGAATTGCTTCTGCCTTATCAAGATGGGTCTGTGCTTGCGCTATTAATTGTGGATTGCGCGAATAATTCATGTAATTTGCAAGATTCGCTTTAGCGATCGCAATATGAGCCAAAGCAAATTCCGGATCAAGACTCACGGCTTCTTCATTATAAGCGAGTGCACGTTCATATCCTATTCGTGAGTTTTGTGCATCATACTGCATCCCCTTTAGATACAACTCATACGCTTCTGAATTCTCCGTGCCGTGTTCTGAGAGTTTCTTTTTCTCTTCAGGGGCAAGGTATACTTTCAATCCTTCAACCACTCTCTCTGCTACCTTCTCTTGGATATCAAAAATATCATCCATCGTACCTTTGATGGAGTCTTGCCAAAGATGATCGCCTGTTTCGATGTCGAGTAAGCGAGATGTGATTTTTATATTATCACCAAACTTACGTACATCACCTTGAACAAAATATCTAATACCCATCTCTTTCGCATAGATGGTTAGGTGTCCTTTGTAACTCTTGAATTCCTTCGTGGTCTGCGCATCCATAACCTTCAATGCCTTCACGTTGGAGAGTGCAGAGATCAACTCACTCACAATACCATTCGCAAACCACTCATTATCTGCGGTCGGTGAAAGATCTTCAAACGGCAATATCATCAAGCTCTTTCTTCCATCTGTCTCTTTGACAAGCTTCATCGTCGGAGCCGATGTCGCTTCGAGACCGAGTTTGCCGAGTGCTCGGATGATGGCATCGATGTTCGTCATTGGTGCACGGTGAATACCTGCTAATTGGTATTCAAGTTCTCGGGGAAGTGTGATGGGTTCAAGATCAAGTGGAAGTATTTTTTTTCTTTTCTCCGATGCAAGTGATACTTCTTTAATGACGTTATGTGATTCAATGGAGTTCGGAGAAAGCAGAACTATGAACGCATGACAATTATTAATTGCATCGACGATCTCCGCCGACCAACTTGTTGCGACGTCAAGTGCAGATTGATCTATCCAAACCGATAGCCCCGCCGAAGCAAGAAGCTCGGTAAGCTGCTCCGCCTTCTCGCGGTCTTTGGATGAGTATGAAATGAAAATATCAGCCATGTATAATACAAAGATACGGAGGAATCATATCTGATAAGAAGAGAAGAATGGTCTTTTGAGGTAGAAGTGGTAGCGCGTACGGGAATCGAACCCGTGTTACCGCCTTGAGAGGGCAGCGTCCTAGCCGCTAGACGAACGCGCCGTTCTGAGCGAGGCTATACTACAAGTTTTTGACAACAGCGGTTCCGTCGGCATATTCGTAGATGCCCCATAAAAGACGACTTTGGCTAACACCACTCTTACCTCCCAAAGTCTGTCGTATCTTTGCAGATAATTACTAGTCAACTTATTTATGAAAAAACTGCAGATATTTATTGTTCTCTTCCTTTCTACTTTCGCCTTGAGCCTCGGATTTGCTCAGACGAATGCAACATATACCCCCATCGGGCAACGAAACTACATCGGTATCGAAGCCGGAATCAACTACGGCTGGCAAGCAGGTGCTGAGAATTTCCTGCTCCAAACCATCTATCCAAATAATAGCAGCAACGTCCTTGGTGATCGTCAGATCATGCCCTATCTCTTTACCTCACTCGGTAATGGTATCGGATTCCGATTTGGTGCTACAATAGACCTCAACCTTTCGGAAATGTGGAATTTCGTCGGCAAAGTCCACTACCGTTCTCAAAGCACAAGCAGCACAGAATCTCCGTTTCTTAACTTGCCCTTTTCTACTTCTCAATTCTGGAAATTGAGACTCTTATAAACCCCAACCCTGTTTCTCTGCGATAGACTGTTGGCCCTCAAAACCGTTTCGCTCGAGCAAGCAACGGCCAAGATGCCGACCCTTGATGTTAGCGAGCTCAATATCGTGCTCGGCATTCTGGGTATGCATCCTTCCCTTCGCCACCGAGGATACCTTGAAGATGCCACCCTAACGAGCACCAGGCACC
>JBKJHR010000248.1:0-4231 GCA_046598695.1 Kapaibacterium sp. (SeqCode) | reverse complement strand
CTGGCCAAGCGATAAGCCTTGCCCCAAAGTCACATTTGATTCACTCACGATAACAAGCCCAATACCGCCATGCACCTATACATTAGGAGCTGGAGTTGAAGCAATTATCTGCCCACCAAAAGGCTGCGGAATCATTGCTATCGCAAATTTCATGCGATATGGCACATTACCACAATTGCGAATGTATCCTAACCCAACAGCAGGAGACATGAACATCATCTCTTCTGCCGACATACCGGATGCAAACCTGAAAGTGTTCGATGCAAACGGGAAATGCTGGATCACAGAACAAGCTACGTTTAAGAAACAGAGCGCATACTCACTCAACCTCGCGGCATTGCCATCAGGCTCATATCATCTCTATATCACCACACGGAGCGGTTCATTGCGAACGACAATCTCCGTTGTTAAGTAGTAACTTCTATAGGTATCAATGATTTCAATGTCTCGATGATCTCTGCCAAGAGAAGACTTCCCTTTTCTTTCGCAAGCATTTTGACGACAAGTCTCATCCCCTTTGGCTCATTAATGAGACGCACACGTGATTCGCCAATGCGCCCGAAGCTATCGATAAGTTGGGGGAAGAAGTTGCGATAGTATTCCGACTGATCTTCTTTCGGCAAAGAAATACGCAGAGTACGTGTCGCATCATCGAATGCTACAACTCGGAAGCCGAGTTTCTTTGCAAGCATTCTGACCCGTGCAACGGCGATCAAATTCAGTACTTCTTCCGGCAATGCGCCAAACCGATCCTTCAGCTCATTGCTTATCTCTTCTAATGCGGCATCGTTTTCCGCCGTTGCCATTTTCTGATAAAAACCAAATCTCTCGGCATCATCTTCAAGGTAATGTTCAGGGATAAGCGAGTCAACTCCGAGTGAGACGTTTACATCATCAGAATCTTCAGCACGTTTGCGAATAAACGCATTGCGTGATTTCGTTTGCGGTAGATTCTTGAAAAGATCTTTAAATTCCTCCTCTTTTAATTCATCAACAGCTTCAGCGAGCGTTTTTTGGAAAAGATCAAAACCTATCTCATTGATAAATCCTGATTGCTCCGCGCCAAGGAGATTACCTGCACCGCGAATCTCAAGATCGCGCATCGCGAGTTGGAATCCTGCCCCGAGATCGCTATATTCTTCCATTGCCTCTAATCGGCGGAGCGAATCTTTCGAGAGCGTCTTGATCGGATTCGTAATGAGATAGCAATATGCCTGTTCATTTGATCTGCCAACTCTCCCACGAAGTTGATACAACTCAGCAAGCCCGAAGTTATGGGCGCGGTTGATAATGATGGTATTCGCGTTCGGGACATCAAGCCCAGATTCAACGATCTTCGTTGCACAGAGAATATCGATCTTACGCTCCAGAAAATCGCGCATTGCTTTTTCTATCTGCGTCGCAGGCATCTGTCCATGGACAACTCCCGTTCTTGCACGTGGGACAAGCTCACGAAGTTTGATCGCAAGAAGTTCAATATCACCCACCTTATCATTGATCGCATACATTTGTCCACCGCGCTCCATCTCACGCTGAATAGCTTTACGGATCACATCATCATCCATTCCGCCAAGTATTTCAGTTGCTATGGGTAACCGATTCTTCGGCGGTGTCTCAATAACGGAAAGATCGCGGGCACCAAGCAATGAGAAGTTTAAGGTTCGAGGAATTGGCGTTGCAGTGAGTGTCAACGTATCTATATTGGCGCGAAGATGGCGGAGCTTCTCCTTTGCCGCTACACCAAATCTGTGTTCTTCATCTATCACAAGCAATCCAATATCTCTGAAGATCACATCTTTCGAGAGCAAACGATGAGTCCCGATAAGAACATCAATTTTGCCTTCTGCAAGCTTGACAAGAATTTCCTTCTGCTCTTTCGCCGATCGGAAACGTGAAATTGCGGCAACAGCAACGCCAAATTTTTCTAATCGATCGGTGAATGAACGGGCATGTTGCTCGGCAAGGATCGTCGTTGGTACAAGCACTGCAACTTGCTTCTTATCTATCGTTGCTTTCATTGCCGCACGCATGGCAACTTCCGTCTTCCCGTATCCCACATCACCGCAGACAAGCCTATCCATCGGTGAGGGCAACTCCATGTCGCGTTTCAAGTCCTCGGTTGCTTTCGCTTGATCGGGCGTATCGTCGTAGAGGAATGCAGCTTCCATTTCGCGCTGAATAATATCATCCTTACTAAATGCAAAACCTTCGATAGACTTTCGCTTAGCGTAGAGCTTGATAAGATCGCGCGCGATATCTTTGAGACGCTTCTTTGTCTTCTCTTTTGTTCTTTGCCACTCCGCAGAGCCAAGTTTTGAAAGCTTTATTGCTGATTCATCTACTTCTGCAGCAGAATACTTTGATAGCTTCGCAATGTAGTCAAGATTGATATAGAGAAAATCATTATCACGATACTGCAACCTGACAACTTCTTGCTTTGAGCCTCGAACTTCGATCGTATCAAGTCCCATGAACTTCCCGATACCTTTATCTTCATGCACGAGCAGATCACCGCGCCGCAGAGAGCGGAGTTCTCGCATCGAAATACCTTTGCTTCGCGCCGCACGACGTTTGCTTGATGCCCCACGTTCGCGTTTGCGACCGAAGAGTTCGTGCTCTGCATACACGACTGTCTTCGTTGCTTGCGGAAAGACGAAACCATGAGAAAGAGAAGGTACTAGATAAGTAACTCTCCCCTTCTTGAGCTTTTCTTCTTCTACATCAGAGAGAACAACATCTTGATCGCTTGCTTCGTGGATTGCTTCATCGGAATCCAGCAGATCTTCAAGACGCTTTGTGAGGTCTTTCGATTCGGCGAGAATATACACATGGAAATCATCATTGAGCAGTGAATGTAAATGCTCACGGATGATCTTCAAATTTGCATTGAAGCTCTGCGGTTTCCGCACTCCAAACTCGACCGTAACAGCATCTGATGGAGAGAACGGGGAAAGGATCAAGTGTGCACTTGACTCTATCTTTTCGACAAGATCTGCTTGTCCTCGTTCTTCCAACTCTCCTAAACCTACAGCAACATTTGCCGTAACGATGACAATATCTTTCGGGAGATAATCAAAAAGTGATGATGCTCTGCTCACCGCATCGTCGGCAAGTACGTTTGAGACGATGGCGATCTCTTCACGGTGCGCGATCGAACGCTGACTGATCTGATCGAACTCACGAATACTTTCGATCGTATCACCAAAGAACTCCACACGAATCGGTACTGATTCCGTGTAGGGGAAAATATCAATGATACCACCTCGCACGGCGAAATCACCATTTGACTCTACAAATTGCTTTTGCTCGAAATGTCTTTCCTTCAACCACCACGAAAGCACATCATACCCAGCTTCATCACCACGTTTCAAAGTGATCGAGTCTTTTGCGAAAGACTCTTTCGATGGCAGTGGCAAGCCAAGAGAAGCGGCAGGCGCTAGAATGATCAGCGGCTCTTTCGCCGCAGAAATTCTCTCGAGGGCATCAAGCATTTGCGCATTCGCTTCTGCCTCAGCAGTATGTTTATGTAGTTCTTGTTTTACAACCGATTGCTTACTGCCTTCTGAAAAGAGTGCAAGATGCTCTTCCCCAGTCAGCCGCGCGATATCATCATACAATCGCTCGGAATCGGAAGTACTTGAAGTTATAAGCAGGAAGCTTCGTTTCGTTTTTTCAAATAGCTCTGTTATCGCCAATGCATCAAAGGACTCAGGCACTCCGGCAAGGTACACGTTTTTTTCACCAGAGGCAAGGCGTTTCAGGCAATCAGCAAACTGCGCATTCTTCGAGATCGTATGGTGGAGCTGAGTATAAAGGGACGTCAAGATCGTAATATATTTTATTTAAAAGCACGACGAACCCCGAAAAAAGATATTATCTCCTTTCGTGGCGGAGTGAGAACAAGCGCCGCCTGGGAAGGGTTTTCAGCCGACCATACTCAACATCAAATAGATGGGAGTTCTTCAGGGTACTCCAATGGTCCATCCTTACGTGTGCGGAGATCGTAGTAGAAAACTGTCAGAAAAGCTGGAGTCAACGAAGCAAAAATAGCAGAAGTAAGTATCGTCTCCGATATATAATTACTCAAGTACGCATGGAAAGACGTAAAGATATTTGCAACATCATTGCTCCTCCCCGTCATAAAATCCAAGATATTATTACTACCAGCTGAAAAGATCAATCCTAACGGTATCGTAACGACCATGCTTATGCTACATCGTCATAAGCATGG